>CANFFA010000381.1 GCA_947445425.1 Paludibacteraceae bacterium | reverse complement strand
CCAGGGATACAATTTGTCTTGCCTCTTTTGAACTGAAATTTCTTTTCACTTCTTGCCAAAAACTACGGAATAAAACTGGCAAGTGCGTAGGATTTACTCGCATTAAAGTAAGGACGTATCCAAATATAGTGTCAAAATTATTTTTGATCACTAAATCAACCGTGTCGTTAAATAATGCACCTGATTTTGCTAAATATTTTGTCATTTTAGCTTCAAAATCCGGCTCGATATCTTTGAACTGTTCTGAAAGTTTTTTTATATCCTTGTACAGATAGAAAGTTTTCGGATTATCGCTGAAATTAACAGTATACAAAGGGTCTAATTCTACATATTTAAAAGGTAGATCGATATTACAGTCTTTGGCAAACTCCTTAAATTCAAATGACATACTAAAGAAACTGGGACCTGTGTCAAACGTAAAACCATCTTTTTTAATTTGATTTAAACGTCCACCTGCTTGACTGTTTTTTTCAATAATCTCCACATTATAGCCATTTTTCGCCAAACGTAAAGCTGTTGCCAATCCACCTAAACCAGCTCCTACTATCAATACATTCTTATTCATATGTTTTATTTTGTGTTTTTTAGTAACTCGGGATACAATTTATTTTTAACCCATAAAAAATTAGGTTCAATTTTTAAAATTTTTTCATAATAAGTTTTTGCCTGCTTGAAATCTTCTAATTCGGTATATGATTTTGCGATCATTGTCAATAAGGATAAATAATTCCAGTTTTCATTCGTTTCTTTTGGATTCCGTTCCATTAGATTTCTAGCTTTTAAGTAGTATTCTAACGCTAGCTTTTTTGAACCTCCAAATACAGCTGGCATATAAAATTGTGCATTGGCATATTGTATATAACCATAGGGATTGTTATTGTCTTGTGTCATCGCTAATTTGGCGCAATCTATACTTTTGGGACCAATAAACGGTGCTTTTAAGGTATTCAGTCCAATTTTATAACCATAAAATGCTGCTTTATATGCATTAACATATGATGCGTAGGCATTTGATTTTTCAAGTACTTGAAGATTCGCATCGCCCAATTCAATATAGGCTTCTGCAGTTTCCTTCTTTTTATTTCCAATGCACCAAGCGATGAAACCGTATTGATAATTGAGCAATTCTAATCTAAATTCATTACTTTTTATTTTTTGCTGATTCATTTGGTCTATGGTCTTTTTCCATAGATTCATATCATTACTAATATACGCTTTGTAAATTTCAGTTTTATTTGAAGCGTAAATATTTATATTGCAAAATATTATGAAAATAATTAGTCTTAAATACTTCTTCCTTTCCATTTCAATTGTTTGTTGAATTTGTAAATCAATGTACTATAAAGAAGTACTCCTAAAGTGAGCTGTTGCGGTACGAACAGTATGAGGTTTAGAAAGATATTTTGTTTACTAATCAATGAAACGATAATTTTAGTTGCTATAATTATTGCTAAATAGAAGAAAAATAGAACCAAAGATAGTTTGCTGAGCACAATTAAGCACCCGAATGTTGTAATGATCCAAAAAATGAGGGCAGCTAAAAATGAGTTCCCAAAAAAGTTAATAACATTCTTAGAAAACCCTTTCACTGCATCCTCAAAACCACTGTACATGCGGCATTCAATAGTGTCGTCGCCCAGGGTACAAATCACAGGAAATTGTTTTTGTTTATAATATCTCGCTATTTCAATGTCTTCAACCCTATTATTCTTGAATTTTTCATGTGGCAAAGTGTTAAAATACTTCTTGCTGTCGAATAACATAAACTGTCCATTGGCAGCAGCCATAGAAGGGAATTTTGATTTTAAAACCAATCCCAAAGGCAAAAGCGTCAACAATATGTAGTTCATTATTGGTACGGTGAGATATTCACCAAGACTTTCCATTTTTTGTTTTGGAAAAATTGAAAGTAAAGCTACCTTGTGTTTTTGTGCCAGTGAAATTGAATTGGAGATACTGCCTTTTTTGATGCGAACATCAGCATCTATAAACAATAAATACTCACCCTTTGCCTTCTTAGCTAAATTGTGACAGGCATAATTTTTCCCCAACCAGGTTTCAGGTAAACCTTCTGAATTTATTAATTGGATACGTTGATCCTTTTTTGCAAATTGAGCAATGATTGCTTCGGTTCGATCAGTAGATAGATCATTGAAAACGAGAATCTCTATATTTTTGTATTCTTGGCTTTGTAAATCATTCAATAGATTTGAAATATTATTTTCTTCGTTTCTTGCTGGAATTAAAACCGAAACCAGTTTGTTGTAATGTTCATTGTCCGATTTTGGCTGCTGATTAAACAAGGTATTAACGATCACAACTATAAATTGTATCAGTGTAAATGTGAATATAAAATAAGCCAGATAGAGCATTTCTTATCGGTTAAAAGTCATTTGTTTCTGAACTGATTCGGCGTAAAATTCAGTGTAGCTTTTTTGAATTGATTTGATGTCGTAAGCTTCATGATCATATTCTCGAATGTGAAAATAGATTCCGGGTTTAGGATTCGAAAAATAGTCTATCAGATTCACCAAGAATACAATTTGAACAGTGCCCTTTTTGTTTTTCAGAATGTGTTCTACCCCTTTTTTAAACTGTAGGTCTTGATTGTGAATACTTTGTATTTCTCCCTGTGGGAAAATAAGCACCATGTTTTCTTTGTTGGTAAGCAACTCTGAAGTGTAATTTATGCTTTCTACTATACTTTTTGTGTTTTTATTTACCGAAAAACCGCCTGTGAAGTTGAAGAACCAATACTTGCGAAGTTGTTCCGCTAGCATCATGAAGTGAAATTTACGATGCAATACATTTTGATTGATGTACGAGGCCCAAAAACCATCCCACCAACTGATGTGATTAGATATTAGCAAAATAGGTAGTTCTTTATCCTTGAATTCTCCTATGATTTTGACAATACCATTGTGCCTTTTGATGATAAAGCCAGCATACCATTTAAAAAATGGATATACAATAAAATTATGTTTTGCCTTTAATATCATTACACGAACTTAAAAT
>CANFFA010000380.1 GCA_947445425.1 Paludibacteraceae bacterium | reverse complement strand
TTGCCTCATCCATATAAGGTGTAGAGACCAAAATGGTAATTCCCTGCGTCTTTAATTTTTTTAGCATCCCCCAAAACTCCTTCCGTGAAACTGGATCGACGCCTGTTGTGGGTTCATCCAAAAAAAGCACACTGGGTTTGTGAATTAAGGCACAGCACAAGGCTAGTTTTTGCTTCATTCCACCCGAAAGTTTTCCGGCGCGCCTTTTCTTGAAGGGTTCTATTTGCTGATAGATATCTTTTACCAATTCGTAATTCTCTTCAATGGTAGTATTGAAAACGGTTGCAAAAAACCTTAGATTTTCTTCAACGGTTAAATCTTGGTACAATGAGAAACGTCCAGGCATATACCCAACCCGCTTGCGAATCTCCTTGTAATCCTTTACTACATCATATCCATCAACGGAAGCGGATCCACTATCTGCTAGTATTAAGGTTGTTAGCATTCTAAATAGCGTTGTTTTTCCAGCGCCATCAGGACCTATGATACCAAAAATTTCACCTTTCTCCACATCAAAGCTAACACCAAGCGCATGCGATTTATCCCACGAAAAGTTGTTTTTCTCACTTTCAAGTTTCTCCTTTTGGGTGTCAATTTTCTTACCTATGCCCACAATTTTACCTGATAAATCAGGATTGTAGTTTTTAATAAGATTTCTAACTTCTATTGCTAACATATATTGGCTGATAATTTATTTATTGGTTAAAGATTCCAACTTGATATTTCCATATTGACCAATTTTTAAAAAGCCATCATTTTTCACGTTTATTTTGATGGCATATACCAAGTTAGCTCTTTCATCACGTGTTTGTATCGTTTTTGGCGTGAATTCAGACTTGCTCGAAATCCAAGCCAATTGGCCACTGTATTCACGAGTGCTTGACGCTCCAAAGTCTGCATAAACTTTAATTTTTTGACCTACTTTTAATTTTGTTAATTGATCACCAGTTAAATAGGCCCGAAGGATCATGTTTTCTGTATTCGCAATTTTAAATAAAGCTTTTCCGGGTATAGCTACTTCGCCTACCTCTGCATATTTTACCAACACTGTTCCATCAATTGGACTTAGGATGATACATTTGTTCAATTGATCTTCCATTTGCTCTACCTGTAAGGATACCCCTGTGCTTTCATCCGTTATCCCTTGATTATTCGTTTCTAAACTTGTTTTTTGTGCATCAAGCTGTCTTTCTAGTATAGAAATTTGAGATTTCACATCGTCCAATTGTTTCTGATTTGCAGCATTTGCTCTTAATAAATTTTCCACCCGCTTCCGTTCTTTGATGGCGGTACTGATTTGCTCTTTGATAGCTGCAATTTGCTTTTCTACATTGGGTCTACGACTTTGCATTGCTTTGCCACTACTCAATAATTGCTGTTTTTTTAGATAAAGCTGTATGCTATCAATGGTTCCTACAGCCTCATTTCTTTTAAGAATTTGCCCCTCTTCAATGTTTAAGCTTAGTATTTTACCACTACTTTCTGCCGATACAATTACCTCTGTAGTCTCGAATGTCCCTGCAGCATCATATTCATTTTTTGATTTGTTGCAGGATAAAAGTAAGCTTGAAAAAAGCAATGTCAAGATTGACAACCGAAGGCCTCTGTTTGAGATGAATTGAATTGAATTACTTTCTGTTTTCATATTTATAAATGTTTATAGGTCGGTTTAAATTGAACCTGTTATTTGTATGTAGTATTTTAAAACTTTCTAATTGCTTGTAATTTAATTATTTGTTTCATTCTTCAACTGATAAATCGCCATCAACAATTGAATTTCATGGACTGATTTCATCTGTTTAGCTTGGTTCTCAGCATTAATTTCACGAATTAAATCACTTACAGTAATGGTGCCATTTTCAAGTTTAACAGATGCTGATTTCTTAATGTTTTGTCTGAGTTGTATAATTTCGTCATCACTTCCGATAACACTCTGTAACTTTTCTATTTCGTTTAGTTCCTGTTTTGTTTTTACTTCACTATTGAAAAGAAAGATCTCTTTTTGCAATTCTATACTCTTTTTATTAATCTCTATCTTCTTAAAATTATTTTTCTGGGTGTACAATCCTCCAAAGTTCCATGTAAAACGAATTCCACCCATATAAAATTCAGAAAACGCATTGGTGAGCATATTTAGCCCAGGCTTTCCATAACCACCTTGTGCAAATAGTCCTATTTTAGGCATGTCCCCCGCTTTTAATAGGGTTTTCTGATTCTCAAATAGCCTGTTTTGTGCATCAAAAAATGCAAGTTCAGGACGTAAGTTATTGTTTGTTTGTAGAATTGATAAGTTAATTTCTGGTTTTACAACTGTGGCTGGGTCATTAATGCTCATCCCCGTTAAAATACCTAGCATTTGACAAAAAGCTTTTCTACTGCTTCTGAGTTCAGCTTCTCTTTGTTGGGCATTGAGTTGCTCCACTTTAATGGCATCTAAATCAGATTGATTCGCAACTCCATTCTTTTTATATGCTGCAACACGGTCATAGTTTGTCTTTAACTCATTTTTAAGTATCCCATTTTGCTTAATCTGTTCATTGATCATTAGAATCCCAAAAAAGAGTTGATTAATCCTTTCTTTTAAGCTAAATAATTCTACTTCAAGTTTCTGCTTGTCCACTTCATATCCACTAATCGTTACTTTTTTCTGTGCTGCAATGGCCCCTCCGTCCCAAAGCAGTTGATTAGCTTCCAATACTGCTTGATATTGGTCTTTACTTAAAGCTGGAAGATTCATTCCTGGTATTTTAATGGGTAATTCTGTCACTTGTGATTGGTAAGTACCTCGTGCAGAAAATGATAATTGGGGTAAGTATCCTTTGTTGGCATTGTCTATAGTGAATCGAGCACTTTGTTCTATTAATCCATATTGTTTTACCAATGGGAAATTCATTTTTGCTTTTTCTTGACAACTTTCTATTGTCACAGATTGTGAACTAAGATGGATGGCATTTATGAAGATGAGGGCTATTAAAAGTATATTTTTCATTTCAGTATTGTGTTTTGATAATAATCTAAATTATTGGTT
>CANFFA010000379.1 GCA_947445425.1 Paludibacteraceae bacterium | reverse complement strand
GGACAATCAGGCACAGCTGTTGATCACTACGCATTATGACCCATTGTTAAATGAAGTCGGTGAGTTGATCCGGAAGGATTCAGTATGGTTTACCGAAAAAAATGGAGCAGGTGCTACAGAGCTTTATTCATTGGTCGAATTTAGTGGGTTGAACAGAATGGCTTCCTTACAAAAGGCATATAGGCAAGGCCGATTTGGTGGTATTCCCAAGATCAATTTATAATATTTTCAGGTATGAGTCGAAAAATTGAATTTAGAAATCTAAGACTACCCACCATCACTTTGATAGGGGAAGGAATTACTGAGCAGCATTATTTTGCGCATTTACGAAAATTGTATAACTTTAGATATACGCTGAAACCCTATTTTTTTGGAACTACATCCTTGCTGGATATGGATAGGAAAATATCAGAAGTGTTAGATAGTGGTGGCTTTGCGGTTTGCGTTTTCGATACTGATGTTTCTGAACGTATTGAGGCAGAGAAAATTAAATTGAACAAATTGTTGAAAAAATATGGTAAGAGAAGAAATGTCATCTTTTGTTCTAGTCTCCCCTCCATTGAATATTGGTTTTTACTTCACTATCAAAACACAAATAAATACTTTTTAGACTCAGCTGCTGTTGAACGCGAATTAAAGGCGTTTTTGCAGAATTACGAGAAGAGAACTAACTTTCTGGAGAAGGAGAAGTGGGTGGCTGATTTATGTTCCGAAAATAAGTTGGAAACAGCCTTGGAACGAGCAAAAGCATTTGGGGAGTATGGCGGTTCTTATTCGAATATCTATAAAGCCTTTGAGAAATTTAGGGAGAAGTTGTAAAGCAAATAATTTCAAAAAAGGAGAAGAAATAATTGATCAAATCAACCAACAGGTCTATAAATGGCTTGATTTTGCAACTGCAGCGGGCGTGAATGAAAGACGTACCATACAGATACAAAATAATCTTCATCCGATATAATAAATTCAAATGTTCTTATTTAAATTGTACCAAGACTTACTAAACCTTTAAAATTAAGTATTACTTTTGCATCAAATTCGCCAATTGAAAAGTCAATTGCATTACATATTAGAAAAGCGTTAGCTTTTATTCTTGCCTCTAAAAACGACCAATTTAATAGACAAGCCAAGAATAAGTTAGTGAACCTGCGTCAAATGGCGTGGGCTTTAACTTATTTGGACTTGTGGGTGCTTGGTCGTACCTTAGAGGTGTGGTAGGTTAAAGTTCCACGCTTTTTTTATTATATGAATTGGCGTGTCCAATAGATACGAATAAAATCAACTAACGATTAGCAACACATTTATGGTAAACTACAGCATTCATTTCGAACTAGATATTGATGAATTACCAAGAAAAATTAGTGAAGAATATTGGCAAATTGAAAACGATGAGTTTGTAAATAAACCAACCTTCTTAGGTGAAAAATACAATTTAAGCAGACATGAAATTACTAAAATAGTAAAACTAAATTCATATTGCTTAATAAGAGAAAATTGTTTTAAATGTAAAGAACCATTTGAAAGTGAGGTTAGAACTCAAAGTTGCTTTCCTAGCTACAAGTATGTCTGTACAATTTGTAATGCAGGTCCTACTTATCAAACAATTGAAAACCCAAAGAAAGCAATAGCAAAAGATATTATTCATCCCCAAAAATCAAAACACCCAATTGAAAAGATGAGTCTTCCATTGATAAAAAGGAGCAGAACTTGCAATTCTGGGGAACTTGTATATCAGAATACTATTCGCTTTACTCATGACATAGTATTTAAAGCAGATGAAGAATATGTTTATGGTGGCTGGATTCAAAGTGATGGTTCAATAAATTTGAAAATTATTTCAATTGAGAAGGAATCGAAAATTGATTATATGAATGTAGAGAATGACTTGAAGTATGCAAAAGACATATTACAAAAGTTTGACAATCTTCCTGATGCTCACGACAGTAATTGGTAATTTTAAAGGCGAATAATTTGAAACGATCTCATCATAAGAATTTTTATTTTCAGGTAATATAAAAATATAAATTTGAACTTGTTAAAAGCCTCAGTAAGTATTTTCAAAAGGTACTTACTGTCTACTAGCTAAATGTTTCATTAAAACGATAAAGATGAAAATTCAATATGCTTCCGATCTTCATTTAGAATTTAAAGAAAATAAAGCCTATCTAAATGAAAACCCATTGCAAATCATTGGTGATGTATTGTTGTTGGCGGGAGATATTGTTCCTTTTGCCAAATTGGATGAGCACAAGGACTTCTTTAGTTTCCTTTCCGATAGTTTTGCTGCCACTTATTGGGTGCCGGGGAATCATGAATATTATCATTACAATATCGCCAACAAAATGGGGGAGATAATGGAGAGTATAAAAAAGAATGTTTTTCTAGTGAATAACACTTCAGTGGTACATGATGATGTGAAATTTATCTTTTCAACGCTATGGAGTAGTATTAGTCCAGCCAAGGAGTATCAGATTCAGCAAGCCATGAATGATTTTTTTGTGATTAAATTCCGTGGTAGTAATCCCCTTTCAATAGCCCAGTACAATAAATTACATGCAGATAGTTTGGCTTTTCTTAAAAAGGAGTTGGAACTGAAAACAGCGACTAAAAATGTGGTCGTAACTCACCATGTACCTACCTTTAAAAACTACCCTGAGAAGTATCACGACAGCATAATAAATGAAGCATTTGCGGTAGAATTGTTTGATTTTATCGAAGCTTTTGCACCTAATTATTGGATTTATGGTCATACCCACGGTAATACTCCAGATTTTGAGATTGGTAAAACTAAATTACGAACCAATCAGTTGGGGTATGTGAGGTATGGGGAACAGGTGGGTTTTGATAAGGAGAAACATTTTATTCTATGATTCTTTTGTTGAAAGTTAAGTCAGTGGGTGTTTTGGTCACCAATTTTGAAATAGATAACTTTGAAAAAAAATCAGTACATAATAAAGCCGGTTTTTGCTTGGAAGTTTCATTCCTCAGTTAAGTTTGGTTTGAGGCGTTTTTTGAAATTTACATTGGATGTT
>CANFFA010000378.1 GCA_947445425.1 Paludibacteraceae bacterium | reverse complement strand
GATCGAAGCAATAATTAATTAAAAATATTCGATAAAGTATCCAGTAATTTTAAATGTACTAACTCACTTCAAAAAAGAGGCTGAATCAAATTAAATTGATTCAGCCTCTTTCAATAAATTCTATTTGGAAATAGTATTGTTCAAAAATAAACGAGACTATTTCTTCAACCTTCCCATAGCTTCTATAGTGGCCTCTTTGCTTCCAAAAGCAGAGAAGCGAACATAACCTTCACCACTTGCACCAAAACCGGCTCCTGGAGTTGTAACGATATTTTTCTCTTTCAATAGATAATCGAAATACTCCCAGCTGGTCATTCCTACTGGTGCTTTGGCCCAAACATAAGGGGCATTTACGCCTCCAAAGATGGTATAACCCGCATCAGTTAGTCCTTGACGGATAATACGAGCATTTTCAGTATATATAGCAATGAGAGCTTTCACCTGTTTTTTGCCTTCAGGGCTATAAGTTGCTTCAGCAGCACGTTGCACCACATAAGAAGTTCCGTTGAACTTGGTGCATTGGCGACGGTTCCACAACTTGTTAATAGCCACTGGCTCACCATTTTCAGAATATCCCATCAATTGTTTAGGAACCACTGTATAACCACAACGAGTACCAGTAAATCCGGCAGTTTTAGAGAAGCTACGGAATTCAATGGCCACATCTTTTGCTCCTTCGATTTCATAGATGCTGCGCGGAACGTTTTCTTCTGTAATAAAAGCTTCGTAAGCTGCATCAAAAAGTAAAATTACTTTATTGGCTTTGGCATACTCTACCCAAACGGTCAATTGCTCTTTGGTTAAAGTAGTTCCGGTTGGATTATTTGGATAACAAAGATAAACCAAGTCAACTTTTTCAGTAGGCAATGCAGGTACAAAGTTGTTCTCAGCATTACAAGATAAGTATACCAAATTAGTCCATTCTCCACTTGCCGTTGGCTCTCCTGCTCGACCACCCATTGCATTGGTGTCTACATAAACAGGGTAGGAGGGATCGGTAATCGCAACTCGGTTGTTAATATCAAAGATATCACCGATATTTCCAGTGTCACTTTTAGCACCATCACTTACAAAAATCTCATCAGCTTCAATGTCTATTCCATTGGCTTTAAAATCATTGGCAACAATAGCTTCTCTTAAAAAGGCATATCCTTGTTCTGGACCGTAACCTCTAAAAGTAGCTGTACTTCTTTGTTCTTCAGCTGCTTTGATCATAGCGTCCACTGCTGCATCTGGTAGAGGTAGACTTACATCACCAATACCCATACGGATAATCGGAGCATCTGGGTTTGCCTCTTTGTGGTTGGTTACTCTTTTTGCTATTTCAGAAAATAGATAAGTTGCTGGGATCTTGATAAAATTCTCGTTAATTTGAGCCATCGCTTTATTAGTGATTAATGTTTAATGTTTAGTGATAAGTGTTTAGTGATAAGTGTTTAGTGATAAGTGTTTAGTGATAAGTGTTTAATGATAAACATTAATCACTAAATACTTCCTTCGAAAACGGTGGTTGCTCCACCAGTAAGGTATACGTGATTGTCGGTTTCGTTCCACTCTATTTGAAGTTCACCTCCCAAAAGTTCAACAGTTGTTTTTCTATTGGAATGACCATTCAAGATCCCTGCCACTACAGCTCCACATGCTCCTGTACCACAAGCCATTGTTTCGCCAGAACCTCTTTCCCATACGCGCATTTTCATGCGGTCTTTAGAGATAATTTCGATGAATTCTGTATTGGTACGTCTTGGGAAGATGGATGCATTTTCTATTTGCGGTCCTATTTTAGGTAGGTCTAATTGTGCAATCCCAGTTGTGAAAATGACTGCATGTGGATTACCCATAGATACGCAACTAATGTTATAATTGAGGTCATTACCAAAATTGACAGGAACATTAATAACATCTTTGGTCGTAAAAGTAGTAGGTATTAATTGGGCATCCAAAATTGGTTCGCCCATATCAACCGTAACACTTTCCACTGTATTATCTTTTCCAATGCTTAATTTTAGGATTTTGGTACCAGCAAGGGTTTCAAGGCTCACTTCTGTTTTAGTAGTCAGTCCTTTATCGTAAACAAATTTCCCTATACAACGAGAGGCATTCCCACACATTTCAGACTCAGATCCATCGGCATTGAACATACGCATTCTAAAGTCACAATGCTCTGAAGGCAAGATGAGTACTAGTCCGTCTGAACCTATCCCTTTGTGGCGATCACTGTAAAAAATGGCAAATTGTGCCGGATCTTCAATTGTTTCGGTAAAACCATTCACGTAAATATAATCGTTGCCGATACCGTGCATTTTGCTAAATTTCATGTCTATATAATTTGCTAATTAAATAATATGCCAATGTGCCAATGAATGGCTTTTGAAAGCTTTATCGCTCTAACAATATTGAGTTTGAATTGTTGAGTTGTATTGATTTTTTTTCGGTTATTGATGCTAGAAAATGAATTACAAAGATATTTAAAAATTTCAAGCTAAAGTCTTAGTGTTAAAAAGGGCTTGTTGTTTTTATACTATAATTTCGAAACGAATAATATTTTATTGTTATTTTGTCGATTCGTAGTTATTTTGATTGTAATTATTTCAAATTGCAACAAGCTATAATTACCATATTAACTGAATGGATTTCTCATCGCTTGATATGGATGCAAATGCTTATCAAATACCTCATCAGGCCTACCACTTTTCATTACTTTTCCGTTTTTAATCACAATTACTGAAGTAGCCAATTCAAACACTTCAGGTAAATCATGACTTACCATTACGGTAATGGTTTGTAGTATTTCGTGTGCTTTACGGATTTCCTGTTGCAAATTGGCACGCATCTCGTAATCCAATGAGGAGAGGGGTTCGTCCAACAGTAGAATGCTTGGTTTTGTTGCTAGTGCCCTTGCCAATGCTACTCGTTGTTTTTGCCCCCCAGAAAGTTGTGAAGGTTTACGCTTGCGTAGTAATTCTAAATCAAAAAGTTCCAAAAGTGTATCAACTTCTGATTTATTCTTTATTTTTTGAGCATACAGTAAATTGTTTTCAATACTCATATT
>CANFFA010000377.1 GCA_947445425.1 Paludibacteraceae bacterium | reverse complement strand
TTCAATTCAGAAACAATAGAAGAGAATCAAAAAAAATATAAAGAAGACAAGATATTAAGGTTAGAAAAACAAATAGCAAAATTAAAGTCTGCCTGAAAAAATGTTGTAAACAATTCATTTTCAACTATTAAAAAAGAGTTATATAGAAGATTCAAACTGATATCATTCAAATATTTGTACTTCAATAGTAAATGATTATTTTTGTAGTAAAATTAAAACTCAAAGAAATGACAAAAGCTGAAATTATTACTGAGATCACAAAAAAGACTGGTCTCAACAAAGAAGATGTAGCTACTACGATTGAATCTCTTATGGAGACCATCAAAGACTCATTGGCGAAGAAAGAAAATGTCTACTTAAGAGGTTTTGGCAGCTTCATTATCAAACAAAGAGCTGAAAAAACAGCTCGTAATATCTCGAAAAATATCACAATGATAGTACCTGCAAATTCAATTCCGGCTTTTAAACCTGCGGATGTATTTATGGAGGCTGTAAAATAATACAAACAAAGGAATTTCCTTTTTTCATTGAGTGCTAAAAAAGAGAGGTGGGAATTCTGTTGTTACAGTTTACCTACCTCTCTTTTTAATTACAATTTCCTGAATTTATATCATGTTTTTCACCTGCTCGTAAAAGTTTTTGCCTTTGAATCCAATTCTTTCGTCTAATACAGTATAAGGTGCAGAGAATCCAAACGATTCCAATCTCAAAACTTTCATTGCCATCTTCCATGCTATTATTCCTTGTTCAACATCGGTAGGACGAAGAACTAACAGGGTGTTATATCCTTTGTTCTTAGCACTATATCGATTCATTTTACTTTACATGATTTAGACAATATCTGTTCGCAAGACAGTGAATTTAACCAATTGATTTACAATAATATATATTGTACATTATGATTCAAATCAATTTAATGATTATATATTCTCAATCTTATACTCCACAAATGCCTCTATAGCTTCATAACTTGCTAAACCTAGACTGTTGTAGAGGATTGCTGTTGTTTGGTTTCTTTCTTCAGCACGTTGCCAAAACAAGCGTTCGTCATTACCCATAAATGGAGCACTCTCCATTTGTGATTGGTGTTTGAGGATAGAGTGTCGTTTTTTTCGTAATTGTTCCGGACTTATTGGAACAGCCATCTCGATGTGGTCAATTTCCCACTCCGCCCAGGCACCCCGATACATCCAAATGCGACAATCTTTCATCCACTGTTTGTTTTTTAATTGATCAATTGCGGCTAAAGCGGCATCCAAACAGACTTTGTGCGTACCGTGCGGATCGGCTAGATCACCAGCTGCAAAAATCTGGTGGGGCTTTACATCATTTAATAAATCAATAATTATATTTACATCTCTCTCTTCAAGTTTCCCTTTTTGAACTTTACCCGTTTCATAGAAAGGCAAATCTAAAAAGTGAATATTCTCCGGTTTTACACCCATAAAACGGCAGGCAGATCGAGCTTCTTCTCTACGTAATTGCCCCTTTATAAATAGAACATCAGTGGGATCAAGATCACCTGGTTGCTTTACGTGCATTAGAAAATGGAGTATTTCGATATATTTCGTTTTTAAATTGAAACTCCTATCATCATAATGATCTAATATATTCTGCATTAACGATACATATCGAATTACCTCTTCGTCACCTACGGCAATATTACCTGAAGTTTGATAAGCTACATGAACATCGTGATTTTGATCTATCAAACGTTGTAATGTTCCGCCCATGGAAATAACGTCATCATCAGGATGTGGACTGAAAACCAACACCCGTTTTGGATATGGAATGGCACGTTCTGGACGATTGGTATCATCCGTACCGGGCTTTCCACCTGGCCAACCAGTGATAGTATGTTGAAGATCATTAAAAATCTTAATATTCACATTATAGGCAGAACCATACAAAGCTAGAAGTTCATCCAAGCCGTGGTGGTTATAATCCTTGTTGGTCAATTTTAAAATTGGCTTTTGAGTTTGGGTACAGAGCCAAACGATTGCACGACGTATCAGTTTATCTGACCAGTCACAAGAGCCAACCAACCAAGGGTGACTAATGCGGGTAAGTTGCTGGGCAGCATTTAAGTCGATAGCCGCCATAGCATTATTATGTAATTGTAAAAAAGAAGCAGGGACATTATCATCAACTTTTCCCTCGATTACCTCTTTCAAAATCCCTGATTTACTCTCTCCCCATGCTAACAGAATAAGTTGTTTAGCATTTAGCAATGTGGACAAACCCATTGTAATAGCACTTGCAGGAACTTCGGAAATAGAACTATAATAGCGCTTTAGATCACGTTGTGATTCATTGTCTAGCAGCATCAGGCGCGTAAGTGTACTCACTTGTGAACCTGGTTCGTTATATGCAATATTACCAACCATACCTACACTTACCAACACCAAATCAAGCCCATCAAATTGTTCGATTTGCTCTTCGTATTGGCGACAGAAATCATATAAATTGGATCGATTCACTGAACCGTCGGGCGTGTAGAAATTCTCCATTCGGAAATCTACTTTTTCGAGCAGGTTCGCACGAAGCAGGTTGGCATTAGAATGTCGTTCTTTGTCAGAAACAGGGAAGAATTCAGTCACATTAAACACAACAACATCGGCAAAGCTCAAACCATCATTTATGTGCATGTTTACTAACTCTTCATACACGCCTTGAGGAGAGAAACCACCCGAAAGACCAAGGACGCAGCGTTCACCAGCTTTTTCCTTCTCACGAATAAGGGCAGCTACGTTTTGAGCAATTGATACAGCCCCTTCCTTTGCATCTGCGAAAATCTTAGTACGCAACTTTTCGTAGCGTGTTTGACGCAAATTTTCTATCATATCATTTGAACGGAAGTAACGTTCAGGCGTCCGTTCGAGCGTTATTTTGGAACTTAAATTAAAGCACATAATTCAGTATGGTATTTATAATTCAGTTTGTATTCTATTTCTGAGTCTAATTTGGAAATTTATACAGACGATTTAATGTATCCCCTCAAAATGTTGGGGTGATTTGTCAATAGTCTATAGTCAATTGTCAATAGTGAGCTATTTTTTG
>CANFFA010000376.1 GCA_947445425.1 Paludibacteraceae bacterium | reverse complement strand
TATTTATGCCCATACATTGCTGGCTTTATCTTATCAGGTTCTATTTCAATTATTTTTCCATCTTTTGATGTTATTAGTGGGCTTTGTTTATATTTCTTGAATTCAATCAATTTTTGATATGCCAATTCTAGCCCTTTTATTATTTTGTCTTTATTTTCCATATTTATTTTAATTTTGTAAGTCGTTTCCACACTACATCATTTTGAATATCAGAAGTATACATATTTCCGTCTGCTATAATTTCATAAGGATCTCCTGAATTATCTATAAACATCCATTCATCAACTATTGGTTTAAAGATACAAAAAAAATTATCTAGTCCATTTTTATATCTTCTTCTTATAATATCTTCTGGAATATTATGGCCTCCTTCTTTAACACGTGTTTCTACTCTTTTAATTGCTAATTCTGGAGTTCGTAGCCAAAAGAATAACAAAATTACTTTGTAACCTTCTAGCTGAGCTTTTAGTACAAAATTTTTATAGCTTTTGGTAGCCAATGTTGTTTCAAACGCAAAATCTTCTCCCCTAAGCATCAATTGAGTTATTCTTTCTAGCATTAATCTTCCTGCCTGTATAGAAGCTTTTTCGGGTTGAAAAGGTGACAGTCCTTTGGCAATCTCATCAGCATTTACAAATTCATTACATTCAAGTATTTCTGGTAATATTGTATAAGATGCTGTCGTTTTACCTGCTCCGTTACTTCCTGATATAATGTATAATTTTTTCAATTTGAGTATATTTTATTGCAAATCTAGGCATAAATTCTTGTTCATCAAAACTAATTATTTTACAACATTTTTATTTTCAACAATCTTAAATAGTTTATCATTTCTACGTATCAATTCATTGGTTTTCATAGAGAAGTAGGTTCCTTTTTCTACTTTTTCAACCGGTTTGAGTTCTACTCTTATTTCTTTTGCAATATCTTCGTATGCGCCAGTTGTTTCGCCAGTGACTAGGATTTCATTGCCCACTTCCAAATATTGTGCTTCTAAAAGGAATTCTGCAACACCTAATTTAGCAAAGTAATTGGTACATTTTCCAATATAAACCTTGGTATGAGTAGCCCCAGAACCATAATTTTTTGTCCATTCTCCTAGTTTTTGTCCTAGGTAATAGCCATCCCAAAATCCACGGTTGAATACCTTGCTGAGGCGTTGATCCCAATTACTAATTTTTTCTTCTGTAAATGTTCCTTCCAGACTAGATGCAATTGCTTCTTTATAGCAAGTTACTACTGTTTTAACGTATTCAGCACTTCGAGCGCGACCCTCAATTTTAAATACTTTTACACCAGCTTTCAACATTTCATCTACAAAGCCTATGGTTTTTAAGTCCTTGGGAGACATGATGTTCTCATTCTCAATCTCTAGTTCATTGTTCGTCTCTTTGTCTTTTACGGTATAGCTGCGTCTACATATTTGTGTACAAGCACCTCTATTTGCTGAAACATTTTGAGCATGTAGACTTAGGTAACATTTACCAGAAACCGCCATACACAAGGCTCCATGACAGAACATTTCGATGCGAATTTGCTCTCCATTTCTTCCCAATATATTGTCTCTATCAATGGTGTGGTACATTTCAGCTACTTGCTGCATATTGAGTTCTCGTGCCAAAACTACTACATCAGCAAATTGTGCGTAGAACTTTAAAGCTGCTGAATTGGAGATATTTAACTGAGTAGATAGATGTACTTCAACTCCTATTTTATTGGCATACAACATGGCGGCAACATCGGCTGCAATGATAGCAGAAACGCCTACTTCTTTTGCTACGTCTATGATTTCTCGCATCAAGAGCAAGTCCTCGTCGTACAAAATGGTGTTTACGGTAAGGTAGCTTTTAACCTTATTTTCCTTACAAATTGCTACAATTTTACGCAAATCATCGGTTGTAAAATTACTACTTGATTTACTGCGCATGTTTAGCTTTTCTATACCAAAGTAAACTGAATCTGCGCCAGCTTGTATAGCTGCGCTGAGACTTTCCCATGAGCCAGCTGGTGCCATGATTTCCACCCCTGCCCCTAAAGGGGTAATGAAATTACTGTTGATTTCCATATTTTATAGTAATATTTTATATTGAAGTTGATGTAAAAAATAGTAATTTAATTCCCCTTTAGGGGCTAGGGCTTATACTTTGGTGTTAATGCACTTACTTGAAAACTTAGCCCAACTCTTATTTGATGAAACGGGAAGTCTTGAATACCATATTGATATTGAGCATAATAACTTAATTTTTCAAAGTGAATATTTAATTTAGTAGCCCATACTGCTGGAGCATCTCCATAATCAGGACTATAGTGTTTATTGGTATGCATCCAACCTACATATCCTGAAATTGTATTTTCTAGGTTCCATTTAGGGTTTCCAATAATTATTTTTCCTCCATACATTGGCCCTTCATCTTGGGTACTTTTGGTCGTTTCCCAGCAGAGAAATCCTCCGTTTACTACTGTTCTTATTTCACTGATCCAGCTTGCTCCGGTTTGGAAAGATTTACCTATTTCCATATCAAAATAATAACCTGGTGTATCAAAATAACGTCTGGTCAGGTAGGATTCCGGTGATGCAGTTCTTAGCGTACTGTTCAAAATTATACTGGGGCATATACTTTTTTCTGTACAGATTAACATCCTCGTTTGTACATAGATATCACCGAATTCGGATCCTGTTGTAGCACTTGCACCTCGCTTTTGCCTTACTTCCTCAGTTGTTTCAAAATTTTCAGCTGCTGTAGCCCATACTTTTAGGGATACTCTCTCGGGCACAAATGGTATTTCTACTTTTATATATCCATTTTTTGTTTTGTCCCCAAATCCAAAATAGTAATCGCCCATCAAATTAAAAGTTGTTTTTGCGGGTATTTTGGCATCTGTAAATTCGGGAACTGGGAGAGCGTTTGGTCCGAACCATGCGGTGGAGTATTTAACATCTTGTGCGGAGATGAATTGATTAGCAATGAGTAGGTAGAGTAGGAGGGTTCTTTTTTTCATTTGTGTTCATTGTTATTGGCTCACTAGACTTATTATTAATCTAGATCCAACACTATTTTAATATTTT
>CANFFA010000375.1 GCA_947445425.1 Paludibacteraceae bacterium | reverse complement strand
AAATCAGTAGACCCAACAATTTTAGCTAAATAAAACTCTCCTACCTTTACCCCTGGAGTCGATATTGGAATCAACACTTCTGGATCAACTTCTGGCGAATCAAATTCTGTTCTTCCTACAAAATACTCACCTTCTTGTTTATCAATCAAAACCTTTAAAGTCTGTCCTATTTTCAACTCATTTAATTCCGCTGAGATTTTTTGTTGAATAGACATGATTTCATTCACACGCTCTTGTTTTGTCTCTTCAGGAATATCGTCCGTCATCTTTTTATACGCATGCGTGCCTTCTTCATGAGAATATGCAAAAGCACCCAAACGATCAAAACGCACTTTCATGATAAATTCCTTTAATTCCTCAACATCTGCCTCTGTTTCACCTGGATGACCCAATAGAAGTGTAGTACGAAGATGTATCCCTGGTACCTCTTTTCTAATTCTAGCCATCAATTCATAGGTTTGAACTGAGGTAATATCACGAAGCATAATCTTAAGCATATTATCACTAACATGTTGTAAAGCAATATCCAAATACTTACAAACATTATCACGTTCCCGCATTACTCGCAAAATGTCATACGGAAATTCTGAAGGATAAGCATAATGCAACTTTATCCACTCAACTCCTGGCACATCAGAAATACGTTCGATTAATTCCCCTAATTTCTGAGATTTATATTTATCCAAACCATAAGAGGACAAATCTTGAGCAATGATAAGAAATTCTTTTACCCCTTTTGCTACCAATCCCTTTACCTCAGTTTCAATATCCTCGATAGAACGAGAACGATGACGACCAGTCATAATCGGAATGGCACAATAAGAACAACCACGATTACAGCCTTCGGAAATTTTAACATAAGCAAAATGAGAAGGTGTAGTCATCGTACGCTCTAACCTCAAATCTGCACGATACTCTTGACCCATATCGGTCAAAATATCATTGTAATTAAACTTACCATAATATTTATCAACTTCTGGAATCTCAAGCTTCAATTCATTCATATAGCGTTCTGACAAACAACCCATCACAAAAAGTTTTTGGATTTTTTGCTGTTTCTTTAAATTGGCAAATTGCAAGATTGTATTAATACTCTCCTCCTTTGCATCACCTATAAAGCCACAAGTATTTACAATAACGACATCACCATCTGGCTTATCGGCATCATGTCTAACGGTATAACCCAATACATCAAACTGACGCATTAACTGTTCCGAATCCACTAAATTTTTTGAGCAACCAAGGGTTACCACATCTACTATTCCTTTATTATTTTTTTCAGACATTTTATTTAATTTCTAATTCCAAAAGGTAAATTTACACTTCAAATAACATAAAAACTACTCAAACAAGGTTTCAACAAATCGAATCCGATCAAAAACTTGTAAATGATCAATTCCTTCGCCCAAACCAATATATTTAACAGGAATCTTGAACTGATCCGATATTCCTATTACGACACCACCTTTGGCAGTTCCATCCAACTTTGTAATGGCCAATGCAGAAACATCTGTTGCTTTAGTAAACTGTTTGGCCTGTTCAAAAGCATTTTGACCTGTAGAGCCATCAAGTACCAACAAGACTTCATGAGGTGCATCCGGAACGATCTTTTGCATTACATTTTTTATCTTGCTAAGTTCATTCATCAGATTCACTTTGTTGTGCAACCTTCCCGCAGTATCAATAATGACTACATCAGCATTATTAGCCTTAGCAGAAGAAATAGCATCATAAGCAACAGAAGCAGGATCAGCACCCATTTTTTGTTTAATTACTGGCACTCCCACTCTATCGCCCCAAATAACCAATTGATCTATCGCAGCAGCGCGAAAAGTATCAGCTGCACCTAAATAGACCTTTTTACCAGCCTTTGAATATTGATGAGCTAATTTACCAATGGTGGTCGTTTTACCAACTCCATTGACCCCTACAACCATAATCACATGAGGTTTATGAGACAACTCTGCATCAAATTCAGCTGGAGACTCTACATTGCTTTCTGACAGTAATGCCCCAATCTCCTGCTTTAGAATTGAATTCAGCTCAGTGGTATTGATAAACTTATCCACAGCAACACGCTTCTCAATTCTTTCAATAATTCTCAAAGTCGTCTCTACCCCCACATCAGAGGTCAATAAAACTTCCTCTAAATTATCTAAAACCTCATCATCAACCTTTGACTTCCCAGCGACAGCACGTGTTAATTTAGAAAAAACACTCTCCTTTGTTTTGGTCAAACCTTGATCTAAGGTCTCTTTTTTCTCCTTGCTAAATATATTAAAAAAGCCCATAATAATTATTTAAAGGTTACTATTCACAATACACTAATTGACAGTTTCATTGCCGCATAATTAGCATACAAAAATAACTTATTTTTCTGAGCTTATGGCAAAAAAAATCCCTTCATTTTCACAAATGAAGGGATACTTTTTATATTTTTAAACGATTCTTACTTGGTGAAATAAGATTTCACAGCATCGTTATGTACAATTTCTTCTTGAAAAATATACGCACCAGTTTTTGGTGATTTCACCATTTTAATTACTTTCGCGAATGCACGTCCTTCTCCTTTTTGGAGAGATGCAACTACTTTCTTTGCCATAGTTCAGTTCTTATTTAATTTCTTTGTGAACAGTTACTTTTTTCAAAATAGAGTTGTATTTCTTCAACTCCATACGTCCCGGAGTGTTTTTTCTGTTTTTAACAGTAATATAACGCGATGTTCCGGGCATACCGCTTTCTTTGTGCTCTGTGCATTCCAAAATTACTTGGACTCTTGCTTCTTTTGATTTTTTAGCCATGGTGTAGTTTTCCTCCTAAATTATGCGTATAAATACCCTTTTTCTGACGCTTTTTTGATGGCGGCGTCCAATCCAATTTTGCTTATGGTACGTAAACCATTCGCTGAAACTTTTAAGCTAATCCAAGTATCTTGCTCTACCCAATACAATTTCTTCGTGAATAGGTTCACCTCAAAAGTCCTTTTGGTGCGACGTTTCGAGTGTGATACGTTGTTTCCTACCATTGCTTTTTTCCCGGTAATCTGACAAATCTTTGACATTTCTATATCTTTT
>CANFFA010000374.1 GCA_947445425.1 Paludibacteraceae bacterium | reverse complement strand
CTAATCACTAATCACTAATCACTAATCACTAATCACTAATCACTAATCACTAATCACTAATCACTAATCACTAATCACTAATCACTAATCACTAATTCCCTCCCTCTTTGAGTGGAAAAATTCCTTGTGGTTTACGAATTGTGTAAATGGTCATTGATTCATTTGATTCAAATCCTATACCGGATATGATATGGCTTACTTGAGTGATAGTCACCAATTTGCTAGAGTATATTCGTTTGAGTCTTTGGTCCCAAAAGAGTTGTTCGGTTTCAAATAGCTCACCCTGAAGGTTAGTAGCCCTAACTTTTCCTCTTAACTCCCAAATCTGTTCATTCTCATTGTAGCGTGCATAATGACTGTGGATGTTTGCATCTACTTTTAGATTTGCATCAAACTTTTCAAGATGTATCCCTTTGGGGAATTCTTGATAAGGCTCTTTTGCTTTGTCGAACATATCCCAGCGTTCGGAGGAAATTCGATAACGAGTAATTCCAGAATCAGAAATTACAGTTGTAATCTCTGTTGCATGTAGCTTAGGGATAGCTGAACGGTCTTTAATAGCAGCAATTTTGTCTGTATCTTCCTTTTTAGTACAGGCAGTCATAAAAAACAGTATAAAAGCAAAAATCATTCCTGCTTTTATACTGTGTATTTTTGTTTTCATATTCAGGATTCTTTTCGAAAGGATTAAAATACCGCTTCTTATATTAAATTAAGTACTTGAACTTAATAATATTCTTGCGAAAGTGTTTTCATAAAAGTGACAAAATGCTAAAAATGCATTCAAAGGAATACTATTAAGTTGCGTATATTATTTGTCTGCTTGATTTTAGGCTAAGTAATAGGATAGATATAATGTCCTATTTTAGAAGTTAATGGGACGCCGATTTACACGGTCTAGACGGATTGAAAACGGATTTTAAAAAATGCAAGCATTTTTGATTAGAGCGCAGAATCAATTGACGTAGTCAATTATAGATCCGTTTTTTAATCCGTATTTTCTGTGTAAATCCGCGTTCCATTAATTAAATAATAGGATATTATTTATTTTCCATTACTTAATTGAATTGTGATATGCAAATTTTATTACAGTTTGCGTTTAAAGAACCAATGTTCATTGAAAACAATGTTGAATGTTAATTTGAAAATGTCTTCCCGCAAGAGGCTAGTAGTCCCAACTTTACCATATTCAAAGGAGGTGTTCAAAATTGTGGCGGTGTTTCTTAAAGGTAATCCAAATCCAAAACTAAGCCCTAGGCTTTTTGGCAAGGACTGATTTCCTACTGTTATATAAGCATCACTGATATTACAGCCAAATCTATATCGAACTCTTTCATAGTACTTTCTGCCCCTGAAGTTTGGAAGGTATTCTGCCCCCCAAGTAATTTTAGATCTGTCTTCCAAGCTTCCTGTAGTTCCAAAGTATTTAATGTCCTTCCAATTTTGGAAGGTGTAATCGAGTCCAGTAGATAGCTTTTTGTCGTAAGTATAATAGAGTCCAGCACCATATAAAGCTGGAATTTCAAAACCATTTGTATTTGAAATAGAATCATTGAAAATGGATTCGAAGTTTCCTTTTAGTACTGCTTTTTGTTCGTAAATTAATCCTAAAGTTAAATCGTGTTTTTCTGAAAAAGTATTGTAAAATTGCACTCCATAGCGCAACCTAAAATTGTTGGCCTTGACAGAGTTTGTCTCTGTGTTTGTTACAGTTTTTGATTCACTTGGAAAGTTCATTACTTGTGTTTTGTTGTTGTTGATACTTCCGTATAAGTAATAGGCATTAATACCGACTGCTATGTGATTTATTAATTTTGCAGAAAGTCCTGTATATACTTGATTAAAACCACCTGAACCATAGTGATTTTCATTTGAAGTAATTGTTGAGTCCTTTTCTTGTATAATTGGTCGATTGTAGTTGAAATTATACCCCATAAAAGAATAGGGCTGTACCCCTGCACTGAATCCAAGCGATTTGGTGATCGGAAATTGCATGGTGATGTACTCTAAATTGGCATTGTTTTTTGTGTTTGAGCCGCTATTATCTGTAAATTTAGAAATTAAACCAGATGCACCCATATCAAACATAAAGGTCATACTATCTACAGCACTGTATGATGCTGGATTGACGGTATTAATCGTATATCCATTGCGTACACCGACTGAAACGCCGCCCATAGCTCGTTGACCACCAGCGATGTTGTCATTGATTTCCCCATAACCAAAACGTGTATAGGGTGAATTTGTATTATTTTGACTATTAGTCAATTGATTGAAAGAGATGATTGTGAAAAGGAGAAGGAAAACTTTATTTTTGTACATTGTATTCGAGGATGCGGTTGAGGCCGATTAACACTAGATTAGTTTCTGCAAAGGTGGTGTTTTTTAACTTTGAATCAAAGTAAATTGCACTGCCGCCTGTTAAAAAAGTAGAAAGTTGTGGATATTTAATTTTGAGTGACGCAATGTAACCATCTATCTCGAAAAGAATACCATACAATGCGCCAGCTTGTAAAGCACTACTTGTATTATTCCCCAAAAAAACAGCATTTTTGTCGACCTCTACGCTGGGTAGTTTTTGTGTAAAGGTATGCAAAGCTTTTAAACGCATATCTATGCCAGGTGATATGTTGCCACCGAGGTAGTTTTGTTTGGCATCAATAAAATCATAAGTAATGGCGGTGCCCGCATCAATTACCAATATGTCACTTTGTGGTTGCAGGTAAGCTGCTCCAATAACTGCTGCCAAACGATCTTTACCCAATGTTTCTGGAGTCAAGTAGTGGTTTGTTATTGGAATTGCGGTTTGATGGTTCAGTTGAATGAAGAACGGAACCTTGTTTTTTAAATGATTAATGACATCTATAATTTCAGTGGCAACACTTGAATAAATACATGCATTAATTGGGTATGAGTTGAGAATGCTCTCAAGAGAAACCATATTTAAAGTTTCCAAAATGATTGACCTTATTAATTGCTTTTGATCAAACAATCCAATCTTTGTATTTGTATTACCTTGATCTATACACAAATTCATGAGGCTTTCTCTATTACTGTTTTTTTTAGTTTGTTTTTGCTCTTATAGGTCTTTAAAACGATAAGTATTTT
>CANFFA010000373.1 GCA_947445425.1 Paludibacteraceae bacterium | reverse complement strand
TTATGACCACAAAGTGTATGCTCTTTGGAGGTGCAAAACTTAAGGATTAGCGCAGTAAAATCTGCCAAGAGTTTCGTCTCATCATCTCCAGCAAAAGACTTCGTCCTAAAACTCATTACATTGTCCTGATGGTGAATAAATCCAACCGAAATACAAACTATTTTACCAAACTCAGCATAAATTCCGGCACTAGAATGAAATGCCTCTTCAGCAGTAGTATCAACATTGTATTTCTCAGGCATTCGTTTTTGAATCAACGAAAATTTATTCTCCCAAATATGAATTAATTCAGGCAAAACATCATTATAATTTGAGGTATGGGGAACTGTCTCTATGTCTAGAAACATTATTTTTTGCAAATCATTCGGTAGCATAGAAATTCAATTAACAGTGAACAAAAAGATAGTGTGAAGCTTTTAAAAGGTTTACAATATATGAATTTATTTCGAGGCAAACACTAAAATTCGTCTTTTATTTGTCAATTTAACAACACACTTCAGTTGAACTTCTACAAAACGAAAAAAATCTCCGAACAACCTAAGCTGCTCGGAGATTTCGATTGACTGATAACAATTCTTTGTTACATCATTCCACCCATTCCTCCGCCCATAGGCATTTGAGGAGCTGGATTATCTTCTTTCTTTTCAGTAATTACACATTCAGTTGTCAAGAACATACCTGCAATAGAAGCAGCATTTTCAAGGGCTACGCGGGTAACTTTTGCCGGATCAACAACCCCGGCTGCAAAGAAGTTTTCATATACATCTGTGCGAGCATTATAACCAAAGTCATCTTTACCTTCACGAACTTTTTGAACCACTACTGCACCTTCTTTACCTGCATTGAATACAATTTGACGCAATGGCTCTTCAATAGCACGTTTGATAATATCAATACCAGTTTGCTCGTCATCATTCACCGCTTTAATTCCTGTCAAAGAATCAATGGCACGGATGTAAGCAACACCACCACCCGGCACAATACCTTCTTCGATGGCAGCACGCGTAGCACAAAGGGCATCATCCACACGGTCTTTTTTCTCTTTCATTTCCACTTCAGAAGCTGCTCCTACATAAAGAACCGCAACACCACCTGCTAATTTAGCCAAGCGCTCTTGCAATTTCTCACGATCATAATCAGAAGTCGTAGCAGCAATTTGAGCTTTAATTTGAGTCACACGATCAGCAATGGCTTCTTTGGCACCAGCACCGTTTACAATAACTGTATTATCTTTATTTACAGTTACTTTCTCGGCAGTCCCCAACATTTCGAGGGTAGCTTGATCCAATTTAATTCCTTTTTCTTCAGAAATAACAATACCCCCAGTAAGTACAGCGATATCTTCCAACATCTCTTTGCGACGATCACCAAAACCAGGCGCTTTAACTGCACAGATTTTCAATTGAGCACGCAAGCGATTTACTACCAATGTAGTTAATGCATCGCTATCCACATCTTCTGCGATAATTAACAATGGACGACCTGACTGAACTGCCGGCTCCAAAATTGGAAGCAATTCCTTCAAGTTTGATATTTTTTTGTCATGGATAAGGATATAAGGTTTATCCATTTCCACTTCCATTTTTTCAGTATTGGTAATAAAATAAGGTGAAATATATCCACGATCGAATTGCATACCTTCTACCACTTCAATATGGGTATCAGTACCCTTCGCTTCTTCAATGGTAATTACTCCATCTTTAGACACTTTACGCATAGCGTCAGCGATCAATTTTCCAATTACTGCATCGTTATTGGCAGAAATAGAAGCAACTTGTTCAATTTGATCATAGTTATCGCCAACTACTTTTGCCTGAGCAGCAATACTTTTCACTACTTCAATCACCGCTTTGTCGATACCACGTTTCAAGTCCATTGGATTTGCACCCGCAGCAACATTTTTCATACCCACACTTACGATAGATTGTGCCAAAACAGTAGCAGTTGTGGTACCATCACCGGCATCATCACCCGTTTTAGAAGCTACTTCTTTTACCAATTGTGCACCAAGGTTTTGAAAAGGATCTTCCAATTCAATTTCTTTAGCAACGGTTACACCATCTTTAGTGATGTGGGGTGCACCAAACTTTTTCTCTATAATTACATTACGACCTTTAGGTCCTAAAGTTACTTTTACGGCATTGGCCAATTCATCAACCCCTTTTTTCAAGCGGTCACGGGCATCAAGATTGAATAAAATTTCTTTTGACATATCAACTTAATTTACAATTTAACTATTTACAATTTACAAACTGAAGTATTCTAATCCCCCTTTAGGGAATAGGGGTTAAACAATTGCCAAGATATCAGATTGTTTCATGATCAGGTATTTTTCACCTTCCCACTCCAATTCTTGTCCTGCATATTTTCCGAACAAAACAGTATTGCCTACTGCAACTACCATCTCTTCGTCTTTGGTGCCATTTCCAACGGCAAGAACTTCGCCCTTTAATGGTTTTTCTTTTGCAGAATCCGGAATAATGATACCGCTAATTGTTTTCTCTTCTGCCGCTACGGGCTTTACCAACACACGGTCAGCTAATGGTTTGATATTCATCCTCTTTAAATTTAAAATTATAGCTTTAATTATTTTCTCGAATTGTATCAACAGTTGTTAATCAAATCATTTTTTGTTTTACAGATTCTGTGCCAATACTTCCGAACGTCAATTTTGACACTTTTAAAGTAGGAGTTTAGCATCAAAAACGGACTCCACTGACAACTTGTCATTTTCTCAATGAAGTTGAACACAAAAACAATAACTTGTAAATGTCATAGAGTCGCAAAGACGGGTTTGAACTTGAGAGTTGATTTTTGATCGAAAGACCAAAAAGTTTAAATAGGATTGCAAAAAAAGGTCGAAATCCTAAATCCTTCACTTTTACAAAAGTGCTCAGCAGTTTTGATTCCGCTACCAAAAAAGGATAACGTCCAGTTTGATACAATAAAAACAAATTATGTGTAGCTTCACAGGTTTTCTTCAAGAAAGTATTGTTGTCATCCAATCCTTTATGGATTAGAGGATTATCTATTCGTATAATTTCATACTTCAGCTCATGTAATTGATGACCAAAAAGCGTATCTTCATGACCATATCCGCGAATATGCTCATCAAAT
>CANFFA010000372.1 GCA_947445425.1 Paludibacteraceae bacterium | reverse complement strand
TCACACAAACTGAAAATAGAGATATCTGTCAATACTGTGCATATAGAGGTGTATGTAACAGATAATTAAAGTCAAAGTTCAATACACCTTACTATAAGACTTATGAGGGTCTAATATTAATTAATCACTAAACGTTAATCATTTATTTTTTATTTTTTATGTCCCAAGAAATTGAAAGAAAATTTTCAGTAAAAGGCGAATTCAAATCACTTGCCAAAGAGAACTTCCGTATTGCACAAGGTTATTTATCCTCAGTTCCTGAACGTACCGTAAGAATACGTATCAAAGGAGATAAGGGCTTCATCACCATTAAGGGTAAAAGCAGTACTTCAGGACTGAGTAGATATGAATGGGAAAAAGAAATACCATTATTAGAAGCCCAAGAATTACTTACACTTTGTGAAACTGGCACAATAGACAAAACAAGATATTTAGTCGATTTTGAAAATAACACATTTGAAGTAGACGAGTTCTATGGTGATAATGAGGGCTTAATAATGGCTGAAATAGAATTGGACAGTGAAACATCAGTATTTTCAAAACCAAATTGGTTAGGAGAGGAAGTAACAAATGATGATCGCTATTACAATGCACAATTGAGTAAAAACCCATTCAGAACGTGGAAGTAAGTAGGATGCATAAATAATCATCTTTAAGTGCAAGATTACTGCCCAAATTCATCCGAAGTCACAAACACATTACTTATTTTACTTCTTTTGGCCGAGAGAAGCATTGGGTTTAAGGACTATTTTTGCAATGAAAAGTATAAGACTATCCATCATCGAACAAAATACCATTTTCAAGAATTTTTCAGTTCGAAAATTTCACAAAAAACGACATAAAATTAAGAACATATTATAATTTAAATATGTTATTTCTATGACATTAGATGTTGACTACAGGTCCAAAATCTATCCACTATCAAACAAAGCAATGCATAAATATAAATAGTGCTACTATGGCCAAAATAAAAGGAGCAGTTGTGGTGGATACGGAGCGATGCAAAGGATGCGATTTATGTGTAGTAGCCTGCCCATCAAAAGTATTATCGCTATCAAATGAAGCGAATTCCAAAGCTTACACATTCTCATATATGGCTGCACCAGAAGCATGTGTGGGTTGTGCAGCCTGTGCGTATGTATGTCCAGATGCTTGTATTACTGTCTACAAAGTAAGGTCTTAATCAAACAGCTAAGGGAATGTTTAAGAAAAAACTGCTAATATGGAAAAAGTAAGACTCTTGAAAGGAAATGAAGCCATAGCTCATGCCGCAATTCGTTGTGGATGTGATGGGTATTTTGGATATCCAATAACACCACAGTCAGAAATCATGGAAACACTCATGGAACTTGAACCATGGGATAGCACGGGTATGGTAGTTATGCAAGTGGAAAGTGAAGTGGCATCCATTAATATGGTGTACGGTGCAGCTGGATGTGGAAAAATGGCAATGACCAGCTCATCAAGCCCAGGAATTAGCCTCATGCAAGAAGGTATTTCCTACCTGGCTGCTGCAGAATTACCCTGTGTAATCGTAAATGTGATGAGAGGTGGACCAGGATTAGGAACGATACAACCCAGTCAAGCTGATTACTACCAAGCGGTTAAAGGCGGTGGACATGGTGACTACAAGATGATTACACTTGCTCCAGCTTCTGTTCAAGAAATGGCTAATCTCACAGTACTAGCATTTGAATTAGCATTCAAATACCTCACCCCCACAATGATTTTGGTAGATGGCACCATCGGTCAAATGATGGAAAAAGTAATACTCCCACCCTTCCGAAAACGATTAACAAATGACGAAATTAGGTTGAAATGCCCATGGGCAACATTAGGGAAAACCAGCGATAGAAAACCCAACAGTATTATTTCATTACGCATTGAATCAGAAGAAATGGAAGAAATCAACCTCCGACTTCAAGGTCGCTATCGTCAAATAGAAAAACATGAGGTGCTTTATGAAGAATTTTATTGCGAAGATGCTGAATACTTGATCATTGCATTTGGAATAACAGCTAGAGTTTGTCAAAAAACAGTTGAATTGGCTAGAGCCGAAGGAATTAAAATAGGACTATTGCGTCCCATCACACTTTTTCCATTCCCGACAATAGCCATTAGGCAATATGCAAATCAAACCAAGGGTATACTTACAGTAGAGATGAATGCCGGACAAATGGTCGATGATGTTCGCTTATCTGTAAATGGTAAAATTGCCGTTGAGTTTTATGGTAGAATGGGTGGAATTGTACCAACACCAGAAGAAGTATTTGAAGCATTTAAAAACAAATTCTTGGAATCATGACAACAGCAGAAATTATCAATCCCACCAACTTGGTGTATGCAAAACCCAGTGTACTAAACGACACACCCATGCATTATTGCCCTGGTTGCAGTCATGGTGTGATTCATAAACTCATTGCAGAAATTATTGATGAAATGGGCATTCAAGAAAAAACCATAGGCGTTGTACCAGTTGGCTGTGCCGTTTTTGGGTACAAGTACATAGACATAGACTGGCAACAGGCGGCCCACGGACGCGCAACAGCAGTGGCTACAGGAATTAAGCGACTCCTTCCGGATCGATATGTATTTACTTATCAAGGGGATGGAGATTTAGCAGCTATTGGAACAGGAGAAACCATACATACTTGCAATCGTGGAGAAAATATTACCATCATTTACGTAAACAATGGAATTTATGGGATGACTGGTGGGCAAATGAGTCCAAGCACTTTGGAAGGAATGAAAACTTCAACTACACCAAAAGGAAGAAACATCGCTAAGAATGGACACCCTCTTGACATCTCTAAACTTCTAGCACAATTAGACGGAACCTGTTATGTAACCCGTCAAAGTGTTCACAATGTTGCTAACGTGCGGAAAACAAAAAAAGCGATTCAAAAAGCCTTTGAAAATTCGATCTTAGAAAAAGGAACTTCGGTTGTTGAAATAGTTTCAACCTGTAACGCTGGCTGGAAACTATCACCTGCTGATGCCAATGAGTGGATGGTGGAAAATATGTTTCCTGCCTATCCACTGGGAGATTTGAAGAATATTTAATCATTTTGGATTAACTATTTCTTAATTGGCCAATTAACACATTGGCACATTGGCATATTTTCAAATT
>CANFFA010000371.1 GCA_947445425.1 Paludibacteraceae bacterium | reverse complement strand
TTGTAAAAGTAGCCTGCAAAGCCAATTGACTTTCAGCCCATGCATGTTTATAAGTCGTTCGAAGTCGTTTATCTGAGGTATCTACCCAAATTCTTTCACCAGTTTCAGCATCCTTCAATTTAACCAAACCCACATCCGGAAGTTCTGTTTCACGCACATCATATACCTGCAAAGCAACCACATCATGCTTTCTATTGGCAATGGTTAAATCCTTTTCAAAATTGGTATCAATAAAGTCAGAAATCACAAAAGCTGTAGAACTTTTCTTGATGGCATTGGTAAAAAAACGAAGTGCTCCAGCTATATCAGTTTTCGTACTTTCTGGCTTAAAATCGAGTAGTTCTCTAATAATAAACAAGACATGCTTCTTTCCTTTTTTAGGAGGAATAAACTTCTCAATCTTATCCGAAAAGAAAATCACACCAACTTTATCATTGTTCTGTATGGTTGAAAAGGCCAAAGTAGCGGCTACTTCAGTAAAAACATCTTGTTTCATTTGCCACACGGTACCAAATTCGCGACTACCAGAAACATCCACTAAAAGTACCACCGTCATTTCACGTTCTTCCTCAAACACCTTAATATAAGGATGCCCAAAACGAGCGGTAACATTCCAATCGATGGATCTAATATCATCTCCAAATTGATATTCACGTACTTCCGAAAATGTCATCCCGCGACCCTTAAAGGCTGAATGATATTCACCTGCAAAGATATTTTTCGATAAGCCACGAGACTTAATCTCTATTTTCCGTACCTTCTTTAATAATTCACTGGTTTCCACAATACTAATTTATTCAATTCATTAATTCCAGTTATCAGACCCCAAAAGCAATGTCAATAATCCTAACAACTTGCCTCAATCGTAAATTGTAAATTGTAAAACAGTAAATTAATTAGGGCACTTCAACTGTATTCAAAATCTCAGTAATGATCTCATCCGAAGTCATATTATTAGCCTCAGCCTCATAACTCAAACCAATACGGTGACGCATCACGTCATAACAAACTGCCCGCACATCTTCTGGTATTACATATCCACGACGCTTAATAAATGCATACGCACGTGCTGCCAAAGCTAAATTAATAGAAGCACGGGGAGAAGCACCAAAAGAAATCATATCTTTCAATCCATCCAAACCATAATCTTGAGGAAAACGAGTGGCAAAAACAATATCCACAATATATTGCTCAATCTTCTCATCGATATATACTTGACGAACTACATCACGTGCTTCAATTATATCTTTTGGTGTAAGTATTGGAAGTAGTGTTGGTTTATGTTTCAACAAATTTTGACGAATAATCAATTTCTCCTCTTCTTTCTTAGGATAATTTATGATTACCTTTAACATAAACCGATCCACTTGTGCTTCTGGCAAAGGATAAGTACCTTCTTGCTCAATTGGATTTTGAGTCGCCAAAACTAAAAATGGCTCCTCTAACTTATAAGTATTTTCCCCAATGGTTACTTGACGTTCTTGCATAGCCTCAAGCAAAGCACTTTGCACTTTTGCAGGGGCACGGTTGATCTCATCAGCAAGTACTAAATTGGCGAAAATTGGACCTTTCTTAATGCTAAACTCCTCTTTTTTCTGACTATAAATCATCGTTCCTACAACATCGGCTGGCAATAAATCAGGAGTAAATTGAATTCGGCTGTACTTTGTATCGATCAGATCCGAAAGTGTTTTAATAGCCAAAGTTTTTGCCAAACCCGGTACCCCTTCTAGTAGAATATGTCCATCGGATAATAACCCGATGAGTAAGGACTCTACTAAATGTTTTTGACCAATAATCACCTTGTCCATTCCCATGGTCAATGCATCAACAAAAGAGCTTTGTTTTTCAATGCGTTCGTTAAGTTCACGAATATCAACAGATTGATTCATATAAATTTATGTTAGTTTTGTTGAATGTTAATGGCGCAAATATAGTGTAATTTTCAATAGTTAAAAATCGGGATTAATATCTATTAACCACAATTTAGATAGATAAATATTTACTGTTTGAGTTCTGAATGATTATGTAGGTAAAGAAGTTCTAGCAGTTCGTATTTTGGACCTTTCTTTTACTAAGAAATAAAGCCGATCACCTTTTTACATATAGGTCATGTAGCTCTCGTGCTTTCTTCATACAACGAGGATTCTTGGCATCAATTAACCTGGCATCAAGCTTAGGAATACGGATCATAGTGCCGAAAGGGATATCATCTGGATTTGGGATCTTTGCCTTATTGGCTTCGTAGATATAAACCCAAAAATCCGAACAGCCATAATAACGTAAAGACATTCGAGCCAAACGACTTCCTTCTGCAATACGCTCAGAACCGATAAACTTCTTATAGACTCTCTCACTATCAAATAACATTTGAAGACTATCCTTTTGCATTACACTAGAAGTCATCGTTTTTTGCAAGTAATGACGATGAACTATCACTAACTTTTTTCTTACAATCTTCCTAACGACTGGTGGTCTAAAGAAACGATCACTTTTTTCAATTGCTAATTGTACATATTCTTGTGTCGTTGGAGAATAAAACCAAAGGGCAAGTCCACTTGAAATAATCATTAAAGGAAAAAGAAGTATCCAATACTTAGTCTTCTGAAGCGGCTTAACCTCTTTCATAAACAGATTAAACTTCGTATCACTATCCGTTTCAATTAATTTAGAAACATCTTCAAATACTGGAGCAATAAACTTGGGCTCAGTAAGGACTATATTTTGTGGATTAATTATAGACTCACTTGAAACAATGCTAGCTCCTCCTTTTACAGGAAATTCGATTTTATCGATAGCAACTTTCTCTGATAAATCCTCCTCAGGAGTATTAACCTCCAATTCCTCTTCGTACTCATCAATTTCGTCGACAACAGTATCTGCCTCATATTCTGCTACATCCTCTGTTTCGACATCTTCATTCTCATTTTCAACTAAGTCTGTAAGCCTTAGCTCCGGTTGTTTATCATTCGAAAGAGCCTGTATTTCAGAAAGAAGTGAACTTATCTCAGATGCTTGTTCTGTAAATAGACGTAATGGATCAATACCAACTTCCGTCATTTCAGTTGATTGAGCATGCTCTTTTTGTTGTCCATCTAATTCTACAGCTTCCAAATGAGCAAAAGGCTCATTAAC
>CANFFA010000370.1 GCA_947445425.1 Paludibacteraceae bacterium | reverse complement strand
TATCATCCTCAAAAGAGTACTTTAACACCAATAAGTAGGTGGTATTGAGTTCGTAATTGAAGTCCGAATAGCTTGGAATCGGATTGGGCGTACCGCCTGAAGTATATTGAACCCCAAAGGCGATTTTATCAAGCAATGGGTCTCTTTTCACAAAAACTCGTCCAAAGTAACTTGACAATGGATTTGCACCCAAGCTTAGAAAATAATCCCCATTTTTATTAGCACTTGAAACATTCACAATGAAGGAGGTATAAATGTACCCAGATGTCTGGCTACTAAATGTCTTACAAACATCTTGACCAGAATTTGATAGTATTACCTCATTCCCTACCCCATTGTACACATAACCTAGATAAGAAATTGTGGGTGGAGAAATAAAGATTTCTGGACTTGCATTAGCACCAGTAATACTCCAACCATCAGAAGTGATTGAATTATTGACTGCAGAATCGAAATCTTCAACAAAAAGAACTTGTGTTTGAGCGTAAGCAACACAAACGATAAACGAAAATAACAAAGTGAATGTTCTCATAAAAAATGGATATGTTAATAAATTAGTTACAGGCGTTTTGTTACAAACTAGAAGAAAATATGAACTGTACATTTCAAGTAGGATGCAACAATAACCGCAACAAAAATAATTGAAGAGCAATTTTCATACAAGAACAAAAAGAGGGAGAGCAAAATATATAAATATGTATTTTACAAAAGCTAAAACTATTATAAAACGGAGAAAGAGGAGGTAATGATGGCGAATTTGTATCATAGACCAATAAAAAAATCCCCGAACAAGCTTAGTTGTTCAGGGATTGGTTTAAGGATATATTGCTTATAAATTAACTGACGATTTCTGCAAAATCGGCAATATGTTCATCCACATAGGCAGCAATAATGGTAGTTTGTCGTTCTTCAATCTCAAAATACATCTCTTCCAAATCATCAAACACTTCAAAATCTACATACATAGCATTGAATTCCTCTTCTGTTGTTTCGCGCTCCAATGCCTCTTTATTCTGGTCATATATTTCTCTGGCTTTATAAACCAACTTTGATAATTCAACGGCACCATATTGCCTTACAGCCTTTGCAAAGGGATTTGTGAAAATATAGCCACCATATCCATTTTGAATGAGTTGTACAAATCCACCTTCACGCATTTCATCTGCAAAAAAGCGAAATGCCAACAATGTATGCTGATGTCCATTGAGCAATGGCATAGACTCGCTTGTTAACTTTCCACCGATTTCAGCCAAATAAGCATCCGTAAAAACTTGCAAAAACTCATCCATTCCTTTTTCGGCAGCTTCTGCCAAATGATTATCCTTAATTTGTATCATATATTTAATTATGAGTGATATTATGAGTTAGGGATTATACTTACAATCTGAGATTTTATCGACTTCTCAATTGTCCCAATGCAACTTTTACCGTTTTGTCATTTCTATAAAGCATTGGATAAAAACCTGTATCACCCAGCACATTACGAGTAATATATGCTTTTAACTGTGACAGTAAAAAACGTTTTGAAATTGCAATTTCTTTTGGAACTGGTTTTACCCCTTTTGAATTGGCAAATGTCACAAAATCGGTCAATAGATTTTCACCATCAAGGTATTTATCCATCAATTGCCATGTTTTTATTGCCTTTAGTTTTGCACGATTGCGATCCGAGTATTGGAAAGCAAATTGGTATAAATATCCATAATTGATGTTTTTATTTAAATAAGGGGTGTATTCTGTCGTATCTCGTGGCACAAATAAATCGGGCATAATACCACCACCACCGTAAACGGTACGACCTGCAAGCGTTTTATATTTCATTGAATCAGTCACATGGATACTATCTTTTGAATCTAATTCTCCATGTTTAAAACGATTTATCAAATCTTTTTCATAATCCTCTGCTTTACCTTTGACATATGGTTTTTGAATACAACGGCCCGAAGGTGTATAATACCGAGCAACTGTGAGTCGAACAGCAGAGCCATCACCCAAACTAAGTTGTTGTTGTACCAATCCCTTTCCAAACGACCTACGTCCAATAATCAATCCTCTATCATTATCCTGCATAGCTCCAGAAAAAATCTCACTCGCAGATGCTGAAAATTCATCTATTAATACTACAATTGGTTGGTGAATACAGCTTCCTTTTCCGTCAGATTTAGCCTCGGTACGCTTATAAGATTTTCCTTGAGAATAGACAATCATCCTACCTTTTGGTAAAAATTCATTTACCATATTGACCGCTTGATCTAAAAATCCTCCACTATTTTCACGTAAATCAATAATGTATTTCTTTGCACCTTGACTGCGCAAACTTGCAATTGCATTTAAAAATTCGGAATATGTAGTGGCTGCAAATTTATTAACGCGAATAAAACCAACCCCTGGTTCAATCAGATAGGCAATCTCAACCGAATTTACCGGAATTTGACCCCGCGTAATGGAATAACTTAACTTCTCTTTGGTTCCAGACCGTTTAATTCCCAACTTCACTTTTGTTTTGGCAGGACCTCTTAACTTTTTCATCACCTTTTCGTTGGTGATATTTTTCCCAACGAAACTAGTGTCATTCACCATGACGATTCGATCACCCGCTAATAAACCCACTTTTTCGGATGGTCCACCGCTGATAACAGAAATAATCATTACCGTATCATTTTGTATATTGAACTGAACGCCAATACCACTAAAACTTCCCTCCAACTCACTGTTAACATTTTCCAAATCAGATGCAGGTATATAGACTGAATGGGGATCTAATTTCGCGACCAAGTTCGTCATCAATTGTTCTGACAAATCCTTAGGACTCACAGTATCAACATACTGAGCATCAATAATAGACAATAATTCATCTACCTTACTTGAACCTCCCGATACAGATAAGTTTCCAGCACGATTGGCGCGACTTGCCATAATATTTCCCAAAAGTAAACCTGCCAAAACAGAAAGAACGACTATGAGAACAGAAGATATCTTTTTCATATTTAATGAATATGCTAATTAAATAATTCGCCTACAGTACTTAACAACAATCAAACAAAAATAACCAATTATTGGCTTCAAAATAATTGACAAAAAAAGTTTTATATTTCCAAAAAAAGAATGTCTATTCCAGCACGATTTAGAAGATCCACAC
>CANFFA010000369.1 GCA_947445425.1 Paludibacteraceae bacterium | reverse complement strand
TTTGGTCGTAGGCGTTCTGCTAGTGGTGGCATAGTTCAGTTTGAAAATATATTATTTGAAGAGTTTTAAATGCAGCTTTTAAAGCATCAATAAAAAATAGCCTCCTAAATAATGCTTTTACATCTATTTAAGAAGCTATTTTGTGAGTTGTAAATTACTGCATAAACTTCCAGTACTAGGCTTTTTTGTGTGAGTTTAGAAGTATTTATTTTGCTTTCACGGATAATTTATTTATAAGTGGATTGGCATACATTTCAAGTAATTTAGTTCTTAAATACTGCTCGTCTTTTTGTTCCAACTCAATTTTTGAAAGTTGTAAATGCAAGTATTTTTCAAATTCAGATTTTTCTTCAGCACTATACTCATTTTCAAATCTTTTATTGTCATGAAGCTCGTCATAAGCAATGAAATTATTGGGGAAAATTGTATAATTAGCATGAATTCTTTGGTCAATTAACTCAGCTGTGCGTGCAATTTGGTCATTTCTATGTGGATATTGCATAGACATTTCCTTCAATTCTTTATTTATATCACCTGCTAATGCATAAACAATTGCACCTTTATACCCCATAACACCTGTTTTCATATTGATTAAGTCGTCTTGTGGTAACTTTTTGAAATCAGGATTGTCACGTTTTTGTTGAAACTCTTTTGCTTTTAGAAAATCACAAGGGTCATATTGATAGGAGATAGTTACTGGACAGATATTTAATAAGGAAAGGTTATCAGTAAAGCTTCCTTCGCCAGCCATGTTGAACATTTTAAGCAAACTTTCTTGTGTTCTATCGTTTGAATCTTTTGAACGACCTTCTCTTTGTGCAATCCAAATGGACTGAATTTTATCTGTTATCGTATGCTTAATGTATGCCGATAAACGTTGAGAACTCTCTAGTATTTGACGAGCGCTAAGTCCTCTTTTTACGATAAAACTTTTGTTGACCCGAACTAAATCCTCTATCCATGGATGGAGCAGTAGGTTGTCACCAATTGCAATTTCCACAGTATCAATACCATGTTCAATCATTTTATAATCTAATAAAGCAGAGTCAAGAATGATATCCCTGTGATTGGAAATGTATAAATAAGCACCTTTTTTATTTATGTTTTCAACCCCAGTCATCGTAATGCCTTTGGTCATATTTGCTTCCAAATTTTGCAAAAATGGATATACCATTCCGATTTGAAATTCATAATTGGTCTTATAGCTGAGTAAGCGCTGTTTGATAAGCTCCTTTGGTAGAAGTGGATAGATGGTGCTGAGCAAATGCATGAATTGTTTTTCATTACTCATTCGTTCCAGAACTTCATGTACCTCGTTGTTATTATAGCAACGAATTTCTTCAAAATCAAATCCCATATATATTTTATTTAATGTATAGCTGTCTCAAATAGCTTTTTGTTTATTTGTTGTGAAAATTATTTTACCTTTTCTCGGTTAATTGAGTATAAATGTTAGGTAGATGAAGATGGCAGGAGCTGCAAGCAATAAGCTGTCGAATCGATCTAAAATACCACCATGTCCAGGTATTACATCACCAGAATCTTTTACATTTACGGTACGTTTTAACATTGATTCAAGTAAATCGCCATATGTTGAAAAGATAACGATTATTTCAGAGAAAATTATCCATTGCAATAAATTTAACGATGGTAAAAATAGGGAGAAAATATAACCCGATATTACAGCTGTTATTGCACCACCAATAAATCCTTCCCAAGACTTCTTTGGAGAAATGCGTTCAAATAGGCGATGTTTTCCGAACCGTACTCCAAAAAGATAGGCTCCAGTATCATTTACCCAAATTGTTACAAATACAGCTAGTAGTATTATTGGTTGATATCCATCGATATAAAGGATGAAAGGCAATAGGGCGAATGGTAGTGCTACCATGATTTGTCCCAAAATAAAATAAGCCCAATTGTGTAGAGGATTTGCCTTTTGTCTATATAATTCTGCAACAAATGCCAAGACAATATATAAACCATATACACTAAATATAGCATATGTGGCATTGCCTGAAATGTGTAGGAATGAACAAGCAAATAATAAAATAGCGCCTATGCCCGCTGTCCATGAATTGACTGAAATTTTTTCTTGTGTATTGGTTAATTTGTGAAATTCATAAACTGCACCTGCACAAATTAATCCGAAAAATGCTGCAAAGGCAAAGCCACCGAGCAAAATAGAACCGACAATTAGTGTAACCAATAATGCGCCACTAAGGGTTCGTTTTACAAAGTTATTCATAACTATTTTATAAGGTATAATGATAAAATTAAATTAAGTGATGGTTAGTTTTTGAGTAATTTCATAATTTCATCAAGTTTTGGGGACAGAATAATTTCTGTTCTTCGATTACTAGCCCTACCTTCTGCAGTTGTATTGGGTGATCTTGGAGAGAATTCTCCTTTTCCTGAGGCTGTTAATCTCGCTGCAGGCACTTTGTATTCATTGGTAAGGATTCGTACAATGGATAGTGATCTGGCAACACTTAAATCCCAGTTGTCGCTGTAAATAGCTGTTTTGATTGGAATATTATCAGTATGTCCTTCGATTAAAATGTCGACATCCGTATTTTTTAAAATCACATCTGCTAACACCTTAATTGCCTCAACTCCTTTAGTTTCTACAGCAGCACTTCCAGATTTGAAAAGTAATTTGTCAGACATGGAAACATAAACTTTACCATTTTTTATTTCTACAGAAAGTTCATCTGATTTAAAGCCAAGTAATGCATTTTTTAGCAGATTGTTTAAACGATTTGTGATTGAATCTTGGCGTAAAATGACTTTTTGCAGGTCTTTCAATGCCTTCTCTCTTTCAAGTAATTCAGTTTCTTTTAATGCCAAAAGTTCTGTATTACGCTTAAGTTCAACAGTTTTCTTTTTCAATTCATCCGACTTCTTTTTTAATTCTAAATTGAAGAGTTCAGTTTGAGATAAATTTTGGTTTGATAAATCATTGTATTGTTTTTCAAGTCCTTTGAATTTTTCATTTTGAGCTGCGGTGTCAGCTTTTAGAGATAGAATTTCATTTAAACTTGCTGCTAATCTTTTGTTTAAGTTGGTTATATCAGATTTTAAACCATCTATTTCATTGTCGCGAACAGAAACTGTTTTACAGAGTTGGTCGCGTTCGT
>CANFFA010000368.1 GCA_947445425.1 Paludibacteraceae bacterium | reverse complement strand
TTTTTAAATCCGTTTTTTCAGCGAAAATCCGTGTGCCATTCTTTTATTTTTAGTACGAAGATTTTCAAAACAATCATTTGATTTTTGACACCCCACCCGAAGGGGTTGAACGTGTTAAATCAATGAAGTTCAACCCCTCCGGAGTTGTAGGCTTGCCCGTTTACTTTCCACGGGTTTCGCCCGTGGCTATTCACGTTTAAGCCCTCCGGGCTTTTTAGTCACTTATTTGAATAATATAATGACATTGAAATGTGATTTTTTTTTAGATAAATCCAAATTTCTGTTGAACTAAGTCTATACGAGTCCAAAGATAAACATTTTTTTTCACTGAAGAATTCAGACAATACACTCGTTTGGAAGAATAACAAATTCATATAAACTCTGCTCATTGATAATATCTGATAAATGTAATCGGTAGCTAACTTCTGTTTAGCTATGAAATACTGCTATTATTTTGGTCGATTTATCGTTTTAAGAATGAAATAGTCGTATTTTTGTAAGATTTAAATTTATCTAACATAAAACGAGCATGTATAAAATGCACCAAAGAGCATGAAAATAAATACTTTACATATAGAACAATAGAGATCTTTGCAGTCCAATTATTGGCACATTGGCATATTATTTAATTAGCACATTAATTTACACATGAAACTAACTTTAATACGACATACTTCAGTAGCCATTGCATCAGGAATCTGTTACGGTCAAAGTGATGTAGATGTCTCCTTTAGTTTTGAGACCGAAGCCTTAATCGTTAAGGAAAAGCTACAGTATAAATCTTTTGATGCTGTTTTTTCTAGTCCTTTACAAAGATGCACAAAACTGGCCGACTATTGTGGTTATACACAGCCTATCATTGACAATTCCTTGTTGGAGTTAAACTTTGGAGCATGGGAACTTGAAGTTTGGGATGAAATTCAGGATCCGCACCTCAATGTATATTTTGAAAATTGGATAGATAAAGCCCCAACGCATGGTGAGTCTTTTCGAGAAATGGTAGCTAGGGTGACTCGTTTTCTAGAGGATTTGAAATCCAAATCTTATGAAAATATAGCCATCTTTACCCACGGAGGAGTCATTCGAGCGATATGGCTTATTATCAATGGTATTGATATTGAGAATGCTTTTGATCTGGAAGTGGAGTATGGGGATGTATTGGAAGTGGAGATGATTTGATTGCATAGACAAAAGACAAAAGACAAAAAGACAAAAAGACAAAAGAACAGAGACATTATCATTTTGTCTTTGTTCTTTTGTCTTTTTATCTTTAGTCTATCGAAGTTTCAAATAAGCATTAAAATGAAGTTTCTGCTTTCTGAATCACTTTTTTAGCCTCCTCATCTGCTTGTGAATTGTATTGATCTGCTTTCCTTTTCGCATCATCAATTAATTTTTGTGAAGCAGCTTGGGCTAATCGTTTTGTGATTGGATTACTTGCCTTAGCAATTAATTGATCTGCTTGGCTTTGTGCTTCGTTGATTATTTTGTCACTGAGTTGTTGAGCTGTTGCACGAATTTGGGCTGCTTTTTCTTGAGCAGCTTTTATAGCCATCTCCTTCTGTCTACGCGCCTCTTCTAGTGCTTTTGTTTTTGCAGCATCCACCTGTTTAGTAACTTCCTCTACCACTTTTGCCTTGGCATCTGTAACCATTGTTTTTAAGGTGTTGGTCAAATCCAATGATACCGTTGGTTTGCTAAAAGTTCCTCCAATTTTGACACCTACTGTTGAAAGTTTACCCAGATTTAATTTGTCGGGCATCTGTACTTTGCCTACATAAGCAATACTTTGGTCTAGACCAGTCGATCCACCAATATTCATTTTTACTCCAGATAGTACTACATCAAAAGGTTGGGTGGTTATCTTACCATCCTTTATTTCGAACATAAATGCCAAATCTTTCAGATTGGTATTGCTAAGTTCTTTTATTTTTAATGTTTTAGCCAATGTGGTCAAAACAGGTACATTTGCCAAACCTACTGATTTACTTGAAAATGACCCTTTTCCAGTAAGTGTTGCCAAATCAGGCATCATGCCACTCTTTAAGTTTGAATTGATGCTCAGCTTGGTTGAGAAGTTTCCATTGGCCTTTTCGAATATAGGAACCAGCTTTTGTGCCAACCCTACTTGCTTAAAGACTTCTTTGAAAAGAACTTCATTGATGTTTAAATTAAAATCAAAACTTGGCTTTTTAGGATCTGTCGTAGTATAGGCACCATTAACAAGCATAGTTCCGCCAAAAGCTTGCGTGAATAGATTCTGAAATTTAAGAGCTCCATCAACAACCATTAATTGTCCTTTGGCATTCGTAAAGTTCATTTTTTCATAAACCAATTGTTTGAAGTCCGCAGCCATTGTGAAATTGATGTTTTGTGGGATAACAATAACAGTCAAAGCTTCACTTTTTTCAGGGGTCTTAGCCGGTTCTGAAGTCATGAAATCACTGGCGTTGAAATAAGTCGATTGAAGGTTTAATTTTCCTAACAAGGTCTTGTCATGTAAGGCATAGGCCATGAAATTTTCAACTTTACCGCTGGCGGTAATGTCATTTCTGCCGATTTTAATTTGTAAAGTAGATAAATCTATTAGATTGTTATTAAAGGTCATATTGGCCTTAGCAATGGATACTTCTTGCGGCAACTCTTTCATTTTAACTAGCATATTGCTGAGGTTCAATTTACCACCAAAATGAAATTTGTCATATTGATTCTGATCCAAATAAGACATTTTACCTCCTGCTTCCACATTCATGTCGAAAATTCCGTTGAGTTTCATCTCTGCCTCCAGTGGATAAAGATCTTTTATACTTCCCAAGTCAATTTTACCTGTTGCTTTCATTTCCAATTCTGGGTCTGTCATGGGGTGAATCACATGCAGTTTCGCAGAGAATGGGTTCTTGGCCATCACAAGCGAAAAGTTGGAAACATCAACTACGGTTTGATCCAAAGCATTACCAGTATTGTATACATGTGTTGCAATATTAATATTTTGAACCGATTGTGGTAAGCTAGGGTATTGGAACCATGCTTTGTCCACATTTAGTTTTAAGTCAAAATTAGGAAATGAACTACCAACCATTTTACCTTTTACAAATCCACTCAATTTTACGGAACCACCCGTTTTTACATCTTCGAAAGAAGTAG
>CANFFA010000367.1 GCA_947445425.1 Paludibacteraceae bacterium | reverse complement strand
TTTTGTTGCTACATCACTTGATATTCAAAAAAATATGATCCTTGCTGGGAATTGTATACATTATTTAGAGTCAAATAGTCAAGGTGTTATCGTTGAAGGTTGCAGAACTGTTCAGAATTTTGAAGCGTTTGATTTATTAGATATAGATTATCTTTCGCAACCTTCTACTTTTTGGACACGTAAGGTTTGGAATCATGTAGGTATACTAAATGAGCAATTGCATTATGTTTTTGATTGGGAATGGTTTATACGTGCACAACAGGCTGAGGTCCTATTTATTCCAGTTGTAAATACACTGTCACTTTATCGTGAACATGAAACGCATAAATCTGCTATTGGTGGTGAAGCGCGACATAATGAGATAATTAATTTGTACATGCATTTCGATCAATTAGAAAATGCAATCGTTTATAAGTCTTTACTTGAGGATATTAAATTGTTTCATTCTAAAAGGGCTGGTTTACTTCGATATTTATCTAAAGTATTCAGATTTAAATTGTCAAATATTCGACTACTTAAAATTTTAGCTCCTAGAAAGTATTCAAATATTTCAAAATTAAAACTTAGGTCATTATTTTATGTTGCCAATTAACTAGAATTGTTTTATAAAGGCTAAATGATGTTACTCTCAATAATTACTGTTAATCTGAATAATGCCAATGGTCTAAGAAAAACCTTAGACAGTGTAGCAAGTCAAATCTATACAGATTTCGAAATTATTATTGTAGATGGTGCATCGACAGATGGAAGCATAGAGGTGATAAATCAATTCACTAAAACTACAACTCATCATTTTTCAATTATTTCAGAATCCGATTCAGGCGTATATCAGGCCATGAACAAAGGGATTCGTAAAGCAAAAGGGGAGTATTTACTATTTTTAAATTCTGGTGATTTTTTAGTGAAAGATCAAGTACTTCATGAAGTATTTATAAAAAAACATACTGCCGATTTTTTATTGGCAAGGTGCAATATTACTGAAAACAATAAAGTTGTTTATACAACCCAACCATCTTCAAGCATCTCTTTTGGATTTTTGTATTACGTAGGCTTAGCGCATCAATCTTCATTTATTAAGCGTGAACTTTTCGAAATTTATGGAAATTATCGTGAAGATTTTAAATATAATTCTGATATCGAATTTTGGTATAGAACTATCATTTTAGCATATTGTACAACGGAATCTTTAGATACTATTGTTTCTGATTATAATTTGGATGGTATGTCAAGTAAGGATAGCAATAAAGATGTTTATCTTAAAGAGATGAATGAAATTTATGAACATCCACTTTTTAAGAAGTTTACACCTGATTATGAATACTGGCTTCAAGAGGAAAAGTCTTTGGAGTCTTTAATTTGGTTAAAGAAAAAAAAATCACTTTTTGTGATTGTAGAATGTATTTATAAGTTCTCTAACTGGATGGTTGAGAAAATTAAATAAAATATCGAAATTTAAATGTGCGGGATCTCATCAATTTTTAGGTTTACTCAAATTTCTGATTTAGACAAAGAAAATTTGTTATTAATGAATCAGGAAATGCATTATCGTGGCCCTGATGAAAATGATGTATGGACAGATGAAACTTGTGGTTTAGCGCATACACGATTGTCTATCATTGGCCTTGATAATGGGAAGCAACCGATTTATAATGAAGATAGATCATTAGTTTTAATTTGTAATGGTGAAATATATAATTATATTGAACTTAAGATTATTTTACTTTCTAAAGGTCACATTTTTAGTACGGATTCAGATTCCGAAGTTATTTTGCATTTATATGAGGAGTATGGGGTTGATTGCTTGTTACACCTTAGAGGAATGTTTGCTTTCTGTTTATGGAATACTAAAACCAAGCAATTATTTTCAGCGAGGGATAGAATTGGTGAGAAGACGCTATACTATGCTCAAATTCAAAGTGCTGTTGTATTTTCAACTGAATTAAAAGCCATAAAAAAGTATTACTTAAGTAAATTTCAACTAAATACAAATGCTTTAGCAGAAACCATTCGATACAATTATCCAATTGATTTAAGAAATACCTATATTGAACAGATAAAGCGCTTACAGGCTGGTGAGTATGCATTGGTCGATGCAAATGGACTAGAGCTTCATAAGTATTGGAAACGTGATTTAACCCCTAGTTTTAAAGGCACACAAGAGGAGGCCAAAAAAGAGATTCTTCGTTTGATGCGTGAATCTGTTCAACTTTGTTTACAAAGTGATGTTCCAGTAGCAATTTTATTAAGCGGTGGTATTGATTCAAGTGCCATTGCAGCTTTGGCCAAAGAGTCTGGTCGCGAGGTTCATGTTATTACTGCAGGATATAAGGGTCAGCACAATTGTGACGAAAGAGATGTAGCGAAACGATTTTCTTCGGAAAACGGATTGATTTATCATGAAGTAGAGCTTGATGTAAATGACTTTCAAACACTTTTTGATGATTATATTACATTTATTGATGAACCTGTTTGTGATATTGCTTCGATGTCGCAATGGGCATTGTATAAAAAGGCAAAAGAGTTGGGTTTTACTGTTTTACTTGGTGGAGTTGGTGGAGATGAATTGTTTTATGGTTACCCCAATTGGAATCGTGTCGCAGAATCTTTAAAACTTAAGCACCAGCATCAAGCACTCTTTCCATGGAAGAATAAAAAAAAGGAGTATTTGAGATTTTTGATTAAAAATTGGCAGTATATTCTATACGGGGGCTATCCTAATAAAATAAATGATCAAACCATCGTTCCATGGACCTATGATGATTATATGCGTTTTGTTCGTTCTGCTTATTTAGATATTCATGGTAAACATTTGTTATTCTCAGATGAGGATATACATCATTCCTATGCTGATGATGGGGTCGAAATTGAAGTAATTTATCAATCAATTATGACTACATTTATGACAAATTCCTGTTTGTATTTAGCGGATAGATTAGGAATGGGTAATTCAGTTGAAATTCGTTCGCCACTTTTAGATTTTAAATTAATTGATTTTGTTGGGTCATTACCAATTGAGATGAAATATAATGTTGATAACCCAAAGTTTTTTTTGAAAGATATTCTGCGTGAAATTGTACCAGATTATATTCTAGATGCTCCCAAAAGAGGCTTCACCCCCCCCATTTCATTTATTGATGAATTGAATAAAACTT
>CANFFA010000366.1 GCA_947445425.1 Paludibacteraceae bacterium | reverse complement strand
CTCCTATTGATGATGAAACGATGACCGAAATGTTCTTCCATTTAAGAAAAAAAATAATTGAAAATGACTTCGAAGCTTACGAAGTTTCAAACTTTGCTAAAAAGGGTTTTCGCTCACGTCATAACACCTCCTATTGGAAACAAGAGGCGTACTTGGGCGTAGGTCCTTCTGCTCACTCTTACAACATTGAATCCAGGCAATGGAATGTATCATCCATTAAGGAATACACCAAAACCATTAACGAGAATAAGGCTTATTTTGAAAGAGAAATATTAAGCGTTTTTGATCAATACAATGATTTTGTAATGGTTAGGCTTCGTACTTCTGATGGATTAAACCTTATTGAAATAGAGGAAAAATTTGGATCTGAATTTAAAATCTATTGTTTAGAAAATATTCAAAGTTTTATCACTGACAAAAAAGTAGACTTTTCTAACAATGTATTAAGTCTAACTATAGAAGGTATACAAATATCCAACTTGATTTTAACGGAAATCATGAAGGTTTAATGTTGGGAATGATCGAATAAAAAAGTATTCATTTGAATTTCTTTGGGTATATCATAAAAGCCCAAAAGCCCGAAGGGCTTAAACATGAATAGCCACGAGTAAAACTCGTGGAGAAGGGAAAGTCAAGTTAACAACCCTGAAAGGGTTGAATGTCATTGATTTACGTTCAACCCTTTCAGGGTTGACATTTTCTGAATGCATTTCCATAGGTTTACACCTATGGCTATTCACTTTCAAGCCCTCCGGACTTATTTTCAAGAATTACAAACATTATTTACTGATCTTTTCTGAAGTAAATAATCACCAAAACAAACCCATAACAATGAGCCCATTATCAACTATTTTAGCACGAATAAAATAGAAACCTAGTCAAGCGCAATTATAGGAAAAATGTAGTACTTTTGTACTCTCAAAATGGAAAAAGTATTTATGGAAAAAGTATCTAAAAAAGGCGATATCCGCTCAAAGTTCCTACGTTGGTTTTGGCTAACGTTTGGTTTTGGTCTGTTATGCTTCGTATTGATGTTCTTATTTATTAATATCGGATGGATAGGCTACCTACCTCCTATTGATGAATTGCAAAACCCTAAAAATAAATATGCTACAGAAATATATTCTTCTGATTTACAATTACTAGGTAGATATTTTTTCAATAAAGAAAACCGAGTTGGGGTACACTATAATCAAATTTCAAGCAATGTTGTGAATGCATTGGTTGCCACTGAAGACGTTAGATTTTATGATCATTCTGGAATTGATGGTAGGGCATTGACACGTGCTGTGATTCTGACTGGAATACTTCATCATAAAAGTTCTGGTGGTGGTAGTACCATTACGCAACAACTTGCCAAACAGCTCTATTCACCGCAAGCCGATAATGCTATTGAACGTGCCTTGCAAAAACCTATCGAATGGGTTATATCAGTAAAATTAGAGAGTTTGTATACCAAAGAGGAGATTTTGGCAATGTACCTCAATCAATTTGATTTTCTAAACAATGCAGTAGGGATTAAATCTGCTGCACAAGTCTATTTTAGCAGCTCTCCTGCTAAGCTTAAAATTGAAGAAGCTGCTACTTTGGTTGGAATGTGTAAAAATCCATCCTATTTCAATCCCGTTCGATACAATGAAAGAACTAAAAATCGTAGAAATGTAGTCCTCAATCAAATGCGTAAAGCTGACTACATTACCGATGAACAATACGACTCCCTCAAAGTACTTCCCCTCACCCTTCGCTACCAAAGAGTAGATCATCGATTGGGACTGGCCACCTATTTTAGAGAATATCTTCGCATCATGCTCACGGCGAAAGAACCCAACAGTAGTGATTATGCCAGCTGGCAAAAAGATAAATTTGAACAAGACAAGTGGATGTGGGAAAACAACGCACTCTATGGTTTTTGTGAAAAGAACAAAAAGGCGGATGGAACTCCCTATAATATTTACACGGATGGTCTAAAAATCTATACAACCATTGACTCTCGGATGCAAAAATATGCGGAAGATGCAGTGGAAGAGCACATTCAATCCCTCCAACAGACTTTCTTCAGGGAGAAGAAAAACAGAACTTATGCCCCTTTTGCAAAAAACATGAAACCCGATGAGATTGCAGCGATTATGAATAAATCGATGAAGCAATCGGAGCGTTATATCAAAATGAAAGCTGAGGGTTTGAGTGCAGCTGAAATTGAAGCCGTTTTCAAAAAACGAATTGAAATGCACGTTTTTGCCTACAATCGAGATGTTGATACCATCATGTCTCCATTGGATTCAATTCGCTATCACAAACATTTCTTGCGTTGTGGATTTATGTCCATCAATCCGCACAATGGTAATGTAAAAGCTTATGTTGGAGGACCAGACTTCACTCAATTCCAATATGATATGGTAAATGTGGGTCGTCGACAAGTGGGTTCTACCGTGAAGCCATTTCTCTATACTTTGGCTATGGAAGAGGGAATGTGGCCGTGTGATAAAACAGTACTTAGACCCATTACCCTCACTACTGGAACCGGTGCAAAATGGACACCTAAAAATGTTTCGAAAGATAAAATTGGAGAAACGGTCACTTTACGTTGGGGACTTGCTAATTCAAACAACTGGGTATCGGCGTATCTAATGAGTTTATTTACGCCTGAATCCTTGGTAAAGCTCATGCGTACTTTTGGAATTAAAAGTCAATTGGATCCTGTCGTTTCTTTATGTCTAGGACCCTGTGAAATTTCAGTTGCCGAAATGGTGGATGCCTATACTGCATTCCCAAACAAAGGGATACGGGTGGAACCGCTTTATGTTACTCGCATTGAGGATGCCAATGGTAATGTAATTAAAAAATTCACCCCTCAAATGAAGGAAATTTTTAGCGAAACTACTGCTTACAAAATGATTTACATGATGCGTGCTGTAGTGGATGGTGGTACTGGTAGTCGAATTCGCAATCGATACGGGCTTAATATGCCTGTGGGTGGAAAAACGGGTACCACCCAGAACAACTCAGACGGTTGGTTCATGGGATACACTCCATCATTGGTCTCTGGGGCTTGGGTAGGTGGTGAAGATCGCTCCATTCACTTTGATAATATAGTCGAAGGTCAGGGTGCTAGTATGGCTTTGCCAATATGGGCACTCTATATGAAAAAGGTTTT
>CANFFA010000365.1 GCA_947445425.1 Paludibacteraceae bacterium | reverse complement strand
TCCAATACCCTTTGTGGTCTCTATAATTTCACCAGACCAGCCTTTTAAGCTCTATTTGGGGAAAACTTATGTGAAAGATGCAGCGCCTGAAAAAGCCCCTTATCCCGAAGCCAAAGTTTATATTTGTGGTGCCGATAGTGCGTGGAAAGAGTTAACTCGCTTGTCGGCGGATACGAATTTATTTGTTGGGGCAAAAGATTTAATGGAATTGAAATTGGGGAAAACCTATCATTTGAAAGTTGTATTGAATAATAAAATTCTTCGTGCGCAAACCACACTTCCTTCCGAAAAAGCAAGTTTTCTAGAGTTAAATTGCATAAATGATGGAGAACAACGGGGGTATTTATATGGAAATGACACTGTTTTTCAGAGCATTAAAGTAAATGTTAAATTTAAATTTCCTAGCAGTAATGAGTACTTTTATGCTATCACTGCTTTGTCGGACAACATTTTAAGTGGCGGCTATGGTAGCTTGTCTTCAGAAACTATCAGCACGTCAGGGTACTTGTACTGCCACAAAGATTCCAACTTTGCGAACATAAACTTAAGCACTATTCACCCCTTGGTCATGAAATATGCAATGGCACATGAGATAAATATGTTATATACTTCTTCGAATTTTTTGTCAATGATAGCGGGTAGTTATGGTGGCGTACTACCCCGTTATTCAAATATCGAAAATGGGGTGGGGATTTTTAGTTGTACAGTGAGTGAAGTGAAACGAGTTGAGATAATTAACAATTAATAATTTAAGAAATGCATGTTTTATAGTTGTTTGTGATTGTACATCGCTTACATCATATTTGTTTAAAATCATTTTATGAGAAAAATATTGTTGCTGTTGATTTTTTTTAGTCTGTTGCTTTGTAATGAAGCTGTTTTAGGACAAGAGCCCATTCCAAGGTTTAGAATTAAAGGGAAAGTTATTGATGGAAGAACTAAAAAGGGGGTTAAGAAAATGCCTATTACGGTAATGCCTTTTGATCGGACGGTGGAGGCGGACAGCAAGGGTGCTTTCTTGTTCAATATGCCTGCCGGGAATTATGCGCTGGTGTTCGATTACTATCCTTTTGATAAATTGGAAGTAAAACTTAACTTACAGTCTGATACGACTTTATTCATTGAGATGCATGCCCCCTTTACTTCCAATCTGTTGGACGAGGTGGAGACAGTGGCCAGCAAGCCGGCTACTGAAATTCCGGCCGGAATAACGCAGATGGATGCCCGGTATTTCAAGGCTTTGCCCACCATTGCAGGGGAACGTGATTTGTTAAAGGCTTTTTCGCTCACTACAGGGGTAAGTTCCAGCAGTGAAGGGGCTGCCGATATGCAGGTGCGGGGTGGGGTGCATGGTCAGAACCTCTATCTGTTGGATGGTATTCCGCTCTATTCTACTCAGCACTTCTTTGGCTTGGTATCCGCTTTTAATCCGACCATTGTAAAAACTGCGACCCTCTATAAATCAGACTTTCCTACTGAATATGGCGGCAAGGTGTCGGCTGTACTCAGCGTGCTGACCGAAGATGCCGATTTGAAAAAACGAAAAGGGGAGGCTGAAATTGGTCTGTTGTCGAGTAAGGTGAGTCTCAACATCCCTTTGGTAAAGGATAAACTGGCGCTAATGGTGTCGGAGCGGATTTCAAATTACAGTATTGTGAACCTATTTTCTCCTATATTGACAGCTAAAAAAGGGATCAGTTTCGCCGTGCTTTTTGGGGATACCAATGCTAATTTGCTTTGGAAAATCTCGGAGAAAGATAAATTGAAATTGAGTTATTTTGGTAATTCGGATGGCTTTGAAGTCACAGATCGTGGGAGTAATGGTGACTCGAAATTTTGGAATACAAACGCTCAAAGAAATGGAGGATTAAATTGGACGCATACCTTATCTAGTAAAGCCGATAATAGCTTGTTTGTTTATACGGATATTTACAAGTTTGATTATGGTCAATCAACTGAAAATAAGAGCTCCAATTCTAAGCAAATTTATCAATATCTGAGTGGCATTCAATCATCAGGCGTTGAAGATAAATTGTCGATTCAACTATCTGACAGTCTGAATCTAAAAGTAGGAGCTTCTGTAAAGCAATATGGATTTTTACCTTTGCGATTCAATCTTTCGGATTCAAGTACCGCGCCGGTAGCACTTTCGGCTTTGCTGAAGCAATGGGAAGGGGTGGCGTTTGCCGAAACGATTTATCAATTTGCTAAACAGCAACAGCTGACCACAGGTTTACGCTTGTCTACTATCGGCAATGTGGATAAACTTTATACCAATTGGGAACCGCGCTTGGGGTATCATGGCAAATTCACAAATAGTTATTCCGTAAGCGCTTCGGTAGGTCGGATGTCACAGCCTATACACCGAGTGGCGAATCCGGGCTTGGGTTTTCCGTATGAAATGTTCTTTCCTTCTAATGCCGGTTTACTTCCAGAAACATCATGGAACTTCTCTTTGGGAGCTGCAAAAGACCTTAGGTGGAACAAAAAAGTATTGACTTTCAAAGCAGATGCTTGGTACAAAAGTTTTCAAAACATCGTTGAATTTAAAGAGGGCTACGATGTGATGATGGTGGTGATTTATGCGGGTTCAAGAGTCTCTCAACACCCAACAGAAATCCTCACCATGGGGAAAGGTAAGGCTTATGGTTTAGATATTTCTTCGGAATACACCATGAAGCACTGAGCATTTACAGCCAATTATACCTTGATGAAAGCTGAAAATCAGTTTGCAGAGTTGAATGGCGGTCAGCCTTTTGCAGCGCCAACCGATATGCGACATACGATTTCATTAAGTTCTGAAGTGAAACTCTCTGACACTTGGTCGTTCATGGCTACCTGGCAATACCATACCGGAAGAGCTGTCACAGTTCCAACCTCTGTTTTTGTGGAACCTTTGGATTTTGATGGTAAGGGGTATGAGTACGGTGGGAATTTTCAACGGATAGAGGGGCAACGCAATAATTACCACACAAAGGATTTCCACAAGCTGGATCTCTCATTTGCCCATAAATATAAGGCCTTTAGAAAATACGATGGCACTTTCACCGTTGGGCTTTACAATGCTTATAACCGTGCCAATGCTTTCGTATATTTTATTGATGGGGAGTACAATGCGTCAGATCGGAGTTATACGCCGGTATTGAAAATGGCTTCTTTG
>CANFFA010000364.1 GCA_947445425.1 Paludibacteraceae bacterium | reverse complement strand
GGCAGTGAAAATTGAAGCAAATAACACTATTAGTATTATTGCTTGACTTATTTTATTTAACCGCTTCAACTGTTGCTTCTTTTTTAGGTTCAAGACTGTCATTCATCTCATTTCGATAAAAGAGTAGAATAATACCCACGGCAACGCTGATAGAAGCATCTGCAAAGTTGAAAATAGGACTAAAGAAAATGGTTTCTCCCATGTCATTGGTAATCAATGGGAAGTACAACATGTCCACTACTTTACCGTAAAAAAGACCTGCATATCCACCCGAAGCAGGTAAGAAATGGGCCAAATGACCATAACTATCGCTGAAAAGTAAACCGTATAATACAGAGTCAATTATATTTCCTGCCGCTCCCGCCAAAACCAAAGAGATGGTGAGAATGTAGCCATGTCGCACTTCCTTTTTTATCAATTTACGGATATAAAATGCTAATGCGCCTACCGCAACAATACGAAATAAAGTAAGAAATAATTTGCTGATGATTTCCATACCAAATGCCATGCCATTGTTTTCGATAAAATAAATTTTAAACCAACTGAATACTTCTACATGTTCACCCAAGGCAAAATTCATTTTTACATAAATTTTACTGGTTTGGTCTATTGCTAAAATGATGAAAATAAGAAGGATGGATTTTTTACTAATAGACATAGGGTAATTAATAATTAATAATTCACAATTTAAAATTAAGTAGTACTTTAATTATCGTTTAGTTAAGCCTGAAGGACGGGGTGAAAGAAATCACTTTATTTTAAGAAACGACAATAAGTGTTGCTTGATAATTATTTACAAAAAAATCGGCAACAGACTTGTGTCCAATTGCCGAATTTCTATATATAACAAATATTCCTATTTTTGATCATTTTTAGCTTCAATACACAAAGTAGCATGAGGCACAGCACGTAAACGCTCTTTTGGTATCAAATTACCGGTTTCACGACAAATACCGTAAGTTTTGTTTTGTATACGAACCAATGCCGATTGCAAGTGTTGAATAAACTTGTTTTGACGTTGTGCTTGACGACCCGCTTCCTCTTTTGATAAAGTAGCAGCACCTTCTTCTAAAACTTTGAAAGTTGGAGAAGTATCCATGATGTCATTTCCATCAGAATTGGTAATTCCACTGCGAAGCGATTCATATTCTCTTTGGGCAGATTCCAATTTATCAGCTATGAGAATACGAAATTCTTCTAATTCTGCATCTGAGTATCTGGTTTTTTCAGTCATGACATTCAATTTTTAGTTTGGTATAAGATGTACAGTGAAACAGCTTCAAATTTCAATCTTTGATTCGACTGCGAAATTAATACATTAGTTTGGTTTTGACAATTTTTTTGGAAAATAAATCCCCTTTTAAATCCTCTGTTTAAGTTCTTTTATAAGCTTAGTACAAAAGATGTAGAACCAAATTAAGACTAAAGTCTAAACCTTCTCCACCTTTATATTTACGACATAGTCATCAAAGTCCAAAGCTGTCGCATCTGACAATTTGTCTACCAATTCTACTGAATTTGCCAAAGTCTGGGTAGAGATATAAGCGGCATATTCTAAAACAGCATCTGCAATTTCAGTTCTGCTTTCTATTTCTACCACAATTTTATCAACAATTTCGTAACCATTTGATTTACGGATATTTTGAATCCTATTCACTAATTCACGTGCAATTCCTTCTCTAATTAAAGCATCCGTCAAACTGATATCAAGCGCCACAGTCAGTCTACCTTCGTTGGCTACCAACCAGCCCGGCATATCTTCTGTGATGATTTCTACATCTTCGCTGGTCAATAGAACTTCACCAGAAGCGAGTTGCAGTAGATATTCACCTTTGCGTTCAATTTGTGTAATTTCAGTCTTGCCAAATGATGTCATCGCTTGTGCAATCTCTTTCATCTGTTTGCTGAATTTTTTGCCCAAGGTTTTGAAATTTGGTTTGATCTTTTTCACCAAATTATCCATATCGGTATCGGCAGAAATAATTTCCAACTCCTTGATATTTACCTCAGCTTTTACCAAGTCGGCAATGTATTTCAATTGGTGATAAGTCGCCTCGTCCGGTGCCGGAACTACTGCTTTCATCAGCGGCTGACGTACCTTTTTATCCGCCTTTCTACGCAATGCTAAAATCATAGAAGAAGTTTGTTGTGCCAATTGCATACAAGCTTCTAAATGACTGTCAATCAATGTAGCATCATAAGTTGGGAAGTTCGCTAAATGCACAGATTCTGAAGCGTCTTTGCCTGTTACCGCATTCAAATCTAAAAATAGACGATCTGAGAAGAAAGGCGCAATAGGGGCAATCAGTTTAGTGATGGTTTCCAAACAAGTGTAAAGCGTTTGGTAAGCAGAAATTTTATCCTGATCGTATTCACCACCCCAATAACGTTTGCGGTTCAATCGAACATACCAGTTGCTAAGGTTTTCACCTACAAAGTCTGAGATGGCACGTCCCGCACGGGTAGGTTCATAATTTTCGTAATGTTCAGTCACTTCTTTGACCAAAGTATTGAGCAAAGAAATTATCCATCTGTCAATTTCGGGACGATTTTCCATTACTATTTCAGCTTCTGAATAGTTGAAATTGTCCACATTGGCATAAAGTGAAAAGAAAGAATAAGTATTGTACAAAGTTCCAAAAAACTTGCGACGCACCTCTTCAATGCCCGCTTCGTCGAACTTTAAATTGTCCCAAGGCGATGCATTGGTCATCATGTACCAGCGCAAAGGATCAGAACCGTGCTTCTCGATGGTGGTAAATGGATCAACACCATTGCCCAAACGTTTGGACATTTTATTGCCATTTTTATCCAAAACCAAACCGTTTGAAACTACGTTTTTGAAAGCCACCGATCCCTTTAACATACTGCTAATGGCATGCAAAGTAAAAAACCATCCACGGGTTTGATCCACCCCTTCCGAAATAAAATCAGCTGGGAAATTGGTGGAATTATCTATCAATTCCTTGTTTTCAAAAGGATAATGCAATTGTGCATAAGGCATTGCACCAGAATCGAACCAAACATCTATCAAGTCCAATTCACGCTTCATCGGTTTTCCTGTTTTGGAAACCAAAATAATTCCATCTACATATGGACGGTGAAGATCTATGTTTTTAACTGCGTAATTTTCAGCAGTATATTCTCCTACTTTGAAATTTTTGTATGGATT
>CANFFA010000363.1 GCA_947445425.1 Paludibacteraceae bacterium | reverse complement strand
TATAAATAAAACTCTTGGGTGGAATTACAAATCCAACATAATTTAGGACGCCATCGGCTTCCAACTCATTGCAGTAAATGTACTTGTAATTAATGAAATAATACAAGAACTTTCCGTTTTTTAAAATTTTCAAAACATTAATTCCCTTTGGAATAATTTCAGTTCGAGACAATGCCGTGAAATAACTATACCAGCCACTATTCCCCATGAAAATAAGTTGCTGGTTATTAATAGTCATATACTCCAATGAATGAGCCAATGTAGGATTAGTTTTATCCAACATTGAGCCAAAAACCAATCCGTATTGAGATTCTAAATTTTCAGTAGGACATTCCATTTTAATTTCCAAAGAAAAGTCCTGCTGGAAATCAATTTTCGTTTTCAACAAATAAGAAAGTTGTTGTTTCATTTTTGATTGAAAACAAAAACGTCCCTTTACGATACTGGTGGTATAATTCACACTATCACCAATAGACCATTTAGAGAATGTGTCAAAGTTATAATGTAATGCAATATTATTATAAGAAGTAGTATCTATAAACAAATCCGTTCTGATTGAATCCGGAGCCTTTGCATGCTCATCAAACAGTTCATTTATATAATAATTTCGTCTAAAACCGTGGTAATTAATATTCCATGCCCGATTATTCACTTTATCTCCGCCGCACATCATTGACTTCCAATCTCCATTTGGAAGAATTGTATTCAGATGCTTACGATGTAACAAACCGTGACCAAGTTCATGAAACATCAAATCTTCCTTCATCAAATCTGCACCAGCACTCTTGCTAATATTATCCCAATAGCTTTTATCAATTTCAATACGAATAGGATCTTCATAATGTGTCAATCCCGCAATACCATTTGACAAATTAGCAAATTCAATAATCAAGCCATTGCTTTTCAAGTCAAAAAAATATCCTCGTACAGCTGCTTCACTTTCAAAACGCTTCAAGTAAACAGAAAAAGAACTATTTACACGATATTCTTTCGGTTCCTTGCAAGATTGAAAAATGACAAAAAATAAAATAACACTTGAAAGTGCGTATTTTAACTTAAATCGGGTCTTTAACAAAAAAAACATTTGCAAATATAAACAAAAAACCTACTGTTGCTGTTAGAAGAACAAGAACAAAAAAGATATTTAAACTAAATTACCAAATCAAACTTTTATGGCTACAGTAAAATTTAAAGGTGGGGATGTACACACCAACGGAACCTTACCTGCAGTAGGAACGCAAGCACCAGACTTTACGCTGATAGGCAGCGGATTACAAGAAATAAAACTAAGTGATTACAAAGGGAAACGCATCGTTCTAAATATTTTTCCAAGTATCGACACAGGTACTTGTGCAACATCCGTTAGAAAATTTAACAAATGGATTTCCGAAAAAGAAAATATTGTTGTGATTTGCATTTCAAAAGATTTACCTTTTGCTCAAAATCGCTTTTGCGGTGCTGAAGGTATTGAAAATGTAATTACTGCTTCTGATTTCCGTTTTAACAACTTTGCAACTGACTATGGCGTTTTATTAACAGACGGCGTACTTCAAGGTTTAATGACTCGTTCAGTAGTTGCTATAGACGAAAACGGGAAAGTAATTCACACTGAACTTGTTGCTGAAATAACTGAAGAACCATCTTACGAAATCGCAGGATTGTAATTCGATAAAATGATTGTAGTGTGAAGCAATCATCTACTGTTTATGTAAATAAACAGACAAACTCCCTAAGCTGTGAAGCGAAAGGGAGTTTTTTTTTATGTAAATGTCGATCAAAATAGAGAATTACTTCAAAAAATCTATAGATATTTATGCGTACACAAACATATTCCAAATGAGTATAAAATTCATCTCCCAACAAAAATTGCATTATTCATATAAAAAATTCCTATCTTTGTAGGCTAATTATATAAAAACAGAAACAAATAGAATATGAACAATTTGAAAATCGGAAATCTTACTGCCAAATTGCCTATTTTACAAGGCGGTATGGGCGTTGGTGTTTCAATGTCAAGTTTAGCATCAGCAGTTGCAAATGAAGGTGGTGTAGGTGTTATTTCATGTGCTGGATTAGGTCTTATTTACAGAGAAAGATCTAAAGACTACATGGAGGCTTGTATTATTGGATTAAAAGAGGAAATTAAAAAGGCCAAAGAAAAAACATCTGGCATTGTTGGTGTAAACATCATGATGGCTTTGACAAATTTTGGTGATATGGTAAAAACTGCAATTGCAGAAAAAGCGGATCTCATCATTGCTGGCGCCGGTCTTCCATTAGATTTACCAAAATATCTGACTGCAGATTCGACTACTAAATTAGTTCCAATTGTATCTTCTGCAAGAGCAGCAAAGATCATTTGTGAAAAATGGAAAACCCTTTACGATTATCTTCCTGATTTAATTATTGTTGAAGGACCAAAAGCTGGAGGTCACTTGGGATTTAAAGCGACTCAAATTGCAGATCCTAATTTTACTATTGAGAAATTAATACCAGAAGTTGTTAAAGAAGTTGCTGTTTTTGAAGAAAAATACAATCAAGAAATTCCGGTGATTGCTGCTGGTGGAATCTATACTGGCGAAGACATTTACAACATCATGCAATTGGGCGCCAAAGGTGTACAAATTGCAAGTCGTTTTGTAACGACTTTTGAATGTGACGCAGACATAAAATTCAAACAAACTTATTTAGATGCTACTGAAGAAGAGATGGAAATCATCCAAAGCCCAGTAGGAATGCCAGGTCGTGCCTTAAAAGGAGAGTTTCTTGACAAAGTAAAACAAGGACTTACGCGACCAAAATCATGTCCATACAATTGTCTACACACTTGTGATTATAAAGTAGTTCCATACTGTATAATGGTTACTTTATACAATGCTTACCAAGGGAAAATGGACAAAGGCTATGCATTTGCAGGAAGCAATGCATACCGCGCTACGAAAATTGTCTCTGTTAAAGACATTATGGATGAATTAGTAACAGACTTTGATCTTGCTAAAAATAAGGCTATCGCCTAATCAAGAGTTCAAGACTTACAAAATAAAAAAAGAGGATAAAGCAAACCCAAAGGTTTCATTTATCCTCTTTTTAGTTCAATGCATTTCTAAATATCTTTCGACTCTTTTAAAACGATCTAAGCCTCTATTTTATTATGATGTGCAATTACTTTTAGACTT
>CANFFA010000362.1 GCA_947445425.1 Paludibacteraceae bacterium | reverse complement strand
TGAAAGGGTGGGCAAAGTGGCTGCAACAACCATATTTGCAATCAATAATCCTTTTTTACTGTTCAAAATTTCCATGATAGTTAGTTTTACGCTATTATATTGAGATATTATCGAATTCTATTTTTTCACAATTAATTCAAAATATTTAAATAGAATTTGATTACAAATGTATCGATGTGGAATTAATTTTGAATTAAATTACACATAATAATAAGAGAAAATTGAATTAATTTCGCAAATTACGACATAAGAGTTTAGTTTATCAATAAATCATGAGGGTTGTTTTTCATCTGTATCAAAAAACAGGCGAAAATCTCAATTGATGGTATAAAATACTAGAAAACCCGATTCACTAATGAGAATCGGGTTTTCCTAAATTAAAAATAAAATGATGCAATTGGAAAATAAAATTTATATCGAACCTACTACTTTAATACTCTAAACTGATCAAAGGATTCAACGAATGAGGCTCCCATTAACGATTTATAATCTTCAATAAATTTTTCAAAATACTGTATTGCCTGCCCTTTCTTTCCCATATTATACAAAGCATACACTTTTAATCTTGCAGCATCTTCATCGATATTGTCATGTAAAAGTATTGCATCTGAAATTCGTAACAATAATCCTAAATTACCAATTATATCTACATTTTTAGAGAGCAAAGTAAGTGTTTCAATAACCGTATTGGTGTATTCCCCTTTAAAACTATCCAACCATTCATCCTGAAAATTAGGCAACAAGGGACCCCTTGAAACTAGATTGACAAATTCTAAAACCAGCTCCATATTAATTTCAGCTTGCCTTTTAATTGAATCAATCAGAAACATTACATTTTTATAATCACAGGTAACATCCTTTCCAATTTGTATGGACCAATAGTTATTTTTGGTAATAAACTCCACCTCACCAACTTTTTTAACTAAAAGTCTTAATTTACTGAAGCTTACGTTTCTATTATTTCTGGCACTGTCAGCATCTTTATAGTACCACAAAACATCTGTCATCTCTTGTGAAGAGACACCTTGTCCATTTTTCACAGTATGCAGAATAATCAGTACAATTAACTGACTGATGGTTGGAGTGTAACTTCCAGTCACATTTACGCCTTCGCTGTCTACAATTTGAAAACATCCCAACAAAGAAAGCGACGAGGGTTTTAACTCAATTCCAAGATCATTGTATTCATAATTGGAGACTGATTCAGTGGAGTTTAAAACAATACTATTCAGCCTTACTTTTCTTTTTCTAAAAATAACAAAAAATGGAATTATCAACAGTAATAAAAACAAAAAATACCACTTCGAAAATGATATTGGATCATTTTGTAATACATCTTTAGCCTGTAACGGAGGATAGGCGATAGTATAGATTCTTATTTCCGAACCATTTTTCGATGATACGGCTGTTATAGCTAAAAGTTGTGCTGTTTTGGTACAATAAAATAAATCACAATAGGATTCAACATCTTTAAACTTATATTGAATTGAATCACCAAGCAACTTAAATTCGGGTTTGTCAACAGAGAACTCCATTAACTTTAAAGCTGTAGAGTATCGTGTATTTGAATAGGCTAAATTATAAAAAACTCCTTGCTCTTTATTGAATACCAAAGAATTAGCATTTGTAAAATTATCAGATGGAAGGTTCAGCTCCCAAACTTTTTTCACATTTAGAGTTTTCGTATTGATTTTATATAAATCATAATAATTACGCGGGCACTGCTCTTGTTTACCTGTTTTGCTACCATAACCACCAAAATAAAGTAATTCTCCATTGCCCATACTTCCTAAACTTCCTAAATATCGAGGGCTAATCTGGGAGGAGAAATTAAAATTATTCCATGTTTTATCTTTAAATGAATACCGCTTAATATCGCCATTGTAAACATGATAGCCATAACCTCCAATAGTGATTAAAGAATTAGATGTTGAGTCTAAATATTTATTATGATGCCAAAAATAAGGGGGTACAAACTGATTACTTTCATTTGACCATACTTTAGTTTGAAAATCAAAGTTAGCAAGAATTGTATTTTCAAAGGAGTAGGAAAGCAGTTGATGCGTTTTACTATTATAGATAATTTGATTAGCCATACAGTTAAGGGACTTACCCTTGTTTACCTTTACAGTATCAATATGTTCAGTTATCACATTGTATATCAGCATAGATTTACTATTTACAATAAACAAACGCTCATTTTCTGAATCAAAAGCAATCTGTGGATAACTATAAGGCAAAACTAAACTTACTTTCTTTCTCCATTTAACATGTTTGTCTATCTCCCAAACAGGATTCAAACAATCTGCTTTGTGATTTGAACACTCATCATAAACCTTATTAGTAGCATGTTTCTCTAATTTCCAATTTCGAACCACCTGTTGCTTTTCATTGACAACCAATAAATCCCTAATCGTCATTGGAGAAACATCGGTTGTAAAGAAGGAAGGATGTTTATTTCCCCCAAAATAAACATCAATGCTCTTAAAACAATCTGAATCAAAGGCAACAGATTTCTCCAGATTGTTAATTTTAAGAGATATTTTCCTGTTTATTGGATTATAGTTGAAAGTAATCTTCAACCAACTATTTATATCTATTTCTTTAAAATCGGATTTTTTAATTTGTATTAATGTTGAGCTACCTGAAACCAACGAAAAAAAATTTGATTCAGTTATATTTGATATTAAATCAAGATTGAGACTATCATTACCAATGATTCTACAAACATAACCAAAGTTACTAAACTCTGTTCTGAGTTTAATATCAAAACTTAAAGAAAAACCGTTGGGCAAATCGAATTTACTATTCGGAGTTAAGTGTAAACTCGTTCGTTTATCCTGATCAACTTCAAAAGAACGAAAATAAAGTCCCCTATTATAAGTGTTTTGTGCAATACAAGGTATGGAGTTGCACATTATTAGGACAAAAAATATTATTTTGTAAAATGAACTCATTATTTTGGATTATATTTATAGTGCAAATATAATCATTTTTCTGATTTCCAACGGGCAATATCCAATAAAACGATTTGCAAATTCACATTCAAATGAATATCTAAGTTCTTGAACAAGATTATATAGTGTCTGAACGGAAATTAGTATCGTGTTGAATATGAGGATATACCTCTTTAATTTGACCGTTGAATAATTTTACCATTCGCTTAAAATTATAGGTCAAATACTT
>CANFFA010000361.1 GCA_947445425.1 Paludibacteraceae bacterium | reverse complement strand
CCTGCTCAGATATATGTACGTCAGATCATCCGTCCTAAGTATGCATTACCAAATGAAGCAGGAGTAGTCATCGGCCATTTACCATCCCTCCCTTTTTTTAGAAGCAATGCAGGAGCCAGCCTATTGGCTTGGTTGATTGTCAATAAGTATGTAAATCACCTCCCTTTCTATCGTCAAGTACAAATGCTTCAAAGAGATAAAGTCGAGCTGGCGGAGTCTACCATTAATGATTGGTTTAAAGCCTCGGCAGATCTTCTGGAACCTTTATACCATGAGGTTTGGAAGCAATTGAAAAATGCCAATCACCTTTTTGCTGACGAGAGCACAATTCCTGTTCTGAATGCAGACAAGCCCGGGGGCACAGTGAAAGGTTACCACTGGATTTTAAGGGGAATTGACCCCAACCTGGTTTTCTTTTATTACAACCAAGGATCACGAGGATATCACATAATACACGAAATGTTGCCTGGTTTTCAAGGAGCCGTGCAATGCGACGGCTATGGTGCATACGACCAAATCGACAATATTAAGGGAATAATGACCATCGGCTGCTGGGCACACGCCCGGCGAAAGTTTGAGCAGGCGCTCGGGAATGATTCCGAGCTGGCTACCTACGCCCTATTGAAAATAAAAGAACTATATGCCATTGAGCGAAAAGCCTCAGAGGGTAATTTCAGTCACGACCAAATCAAAGAATTGCGCCAAAAGGAATCATTCCCACTCCTCAAAGAGTTTGAAACTTGGCTACTAGATAAAATCCCAACCACACCCCCAAAAAGTCCAATAGGCCAAGCCATTCATTATACCTATGGTATGTACCGAAAATTGATACGCTACACACTTGATGGACGATACCGCATTGACAACAATCTTGCGGAAAACGGTGTACGACCCTTAGCACTAGGAAGAAAGAACTATCTTTTCTGTGGAAATCACCAAGCTGCCGTGCGAACCGCCATCATTTACACCCTCATGGGAAGTTGCAAAATCAATAATGTCAATCCACAAGAGTGGCTTACCGACGTGCTAAGCAGAATACAAGATCACAACTCTCAAAAACTGGATGAATTACTTCCCAATAAATGGAAGTTGAACAAATCCTGAAATCTCCCAAAATCTAAAAATCCCATAAAGCAGAGTTGATTGCTGCTTTATGGGATTTTTTGTCGACAAGGGTGTAGATGGCCGAATGCTTACTTTATAATTAAAGTTCAACCCTTTCTTTATTGATTTATTTTTTGTGCAAATATCAAATTGAAATTTGTTCCTTCCACTCCTTTATTGACAAGCCTGTTTTTGAAAGTACTGCCCTTTTCATCGAATTTAAAGAGCCAAATCCACATCGATCAATTAAATCTTCATTTGATAAATTTGGTTCTTGTTGAACTATCCTTTCTAATTCCATAAATCGGTAGTTATTCACAAAAGTACTGAAGTTCTGGTTGAAATGTTGGTTGATCAACATGGAAATATAGGTGCGGTTGGATCCTACTATCTGCGCCACATCGATAATATTCAATTGGCTATTGAGGTAAATCTTATTTTTCTCAAACTCCACAACCAATTTTTCCATCATCGTATTGACATCCCTAAAGATCCCCTCAACTTCTTCTTCTTTTTGCTCCCCAGTAAGCTCCTCTGTGTCAAAATTTACAAGAATGGTTTTTTGTTGTGAACCCATAAATCCAAGTACAAATAGCGTGATGGATATTATAAACCATCCGATATCAACGATTTGATCATGTAGCATTAGAAAATTTTGACCCAAAGCCACTAAAATGAAAGACGATAGGCTCATCAGTGCAATAGAAATGCTCAGTGCTATGGTTTTATCAATTTTCTCATCGATTATGTTTGAGTAAAATTGTTCTGCTTTTTCTCTGTATTTTTTGATCAGTACAAAGTTTCCAATAATCGTTGCAAGCACTTGTATCAGAAATGTCAATTGAACAATTTTAGCTGTAATGTTCAAAAATTGAATCGCAATAGAATCTGGATAAGATTCAGTATTATAAAGCCAAGCGCGATATTCATTTTGTGGAGTCAGTGCAATAGAAACTCCATAAAGTGCGATAACAAATAATTGAAAGGAAAAGTAGCGCCAGTGTATACGCCATGAAAACTTCGAATCAACTGTAATTACCCTGAAATAGATGTGGAAAATGGGGTATGCCATCAAGGCTGCAAACCTTAATGGGAAATTAAAATAGGGATAAAGCTCATGATAAGGCCGGAAATATATAAATTGACAGCTAAATACCACAAAAGATAATAACATAAACATTCCCAATCCATTTTTTTGTTTACGATGATTGTCATCGCTGCTGAACAATATAATGGTCCAAAATAATGAGATATAAATAGGCGATAAAAGTAATATTAAACGAAGCATTGTGCTAATAATTAGACTGTTTTGTAAATGTATTTCTGTCCGTATTCTTTCACAAAGATAAGTTTTATTTTATATTTATACCAATACAATGACTCTTTGACAATTTGTTTTACTTTTTGGATGATGTTTTTTATACCATTTGGATTTTGTTTTTACTTTTTGGCAAGACCAATCATTATAAAAGGTCTAATTTTGTCGCAGTAATTTTTTAATTGTGTAATAATAATTTAAAACTCAAACAAATGAAACGAATGAATCTGAATGCCCTATTAATTTTTTCTTTTCTTATGCAAAGTCTTTCTTCTATTGGTCAATCTGTTAATCACTCAGACTCTACTAATATAACGAGTGCAAGTTCGATTAATAGCACTGAATCTGAAAAAGAACTACAGGATAGCAAAAAGCCTTTTTATTTTCCACACAATTTGGGTGTTGCCACAGGATTTACAACGGGTTGGGGATTGTCTTATCGCTATTTCCCAGGTAAATTTGGATATCAAGCAAATATCCTTGGATATAAAGATGTCGACAAGGGGGATTTGTCTGTAGGGGGGACGCTTTTGTATTCGCTGTATACTACCTATTTCTCAAACTTTTATTTGTATCAAGCCAATAGCTATTATTATAAATATCCAAATGGTTCTAACGATTATGGTTTAAAGGCTAATACATTTAATCATGGTCTTGGTTTTGGTTTAGAGCTGATTGCTAACGAACATTATGCTTCAAATATAATGTTAGGGTATGGTGCCTTTCAGAATTTCGCCAAAATTAGTCCCACTATAGAACTTGCATTGT
>CANFFA010000360.1 GCA_947445425.1 Paludibacteraceae bacterium | reverse complement strand
TTTTTCGATGATAGAGTCCCCTCTTCATGGGGCGGATTCATAAAACAAAGGTAATCTATTTCTATAATTTTACAACAAATACGAGTTTGATCAAGTCCTTTATGCAGCCGAATTCCTACAAAAGCTGAATTTAATTCGGATTAATTCCAATTTGAATTTACTCCTTTAAGCCCTTGCCTTCAATATCGTGTTTCTGTAATTTTGCATCAGTTAATTCCAAGCTAAGAAATAGTGAGAAACTGAAATTGAAAATTACTTACTTTAAATATAGTTTATAAATGAATGCAATTATAGAAGATAAACCCAATTTGATTATTGTTGATGATCATTTAATCTTTAGACAAGGTTTAAAAGCCATACTGAAAACCCAAAATATTGCAAATGTTATAGGGGAAGCCTCCAATGGAAAAGAATTTATGGATGTGCTTATTCATCATCGACCTGATTTAGTAATCATGGATATTGATATGCCACACATGAATGGTATGGAAGCCACTCAAAAAGCATTGGCTTTGTTTCCTGATCTGAAAATAATTGCGCTGTCAATGTTTTCAGATGAAGAGTATTGTTATAAAATGATAGATCTAGGTGTAAAAGGATTTATTTTAAAATCAAGTGGAATTTCTGAGATTGAATTAGCGATTCCTGATGTTATGAATGGAAAGAGTTATTTCGCAAATGAAATTCTAAGGAAGATTATCAATAATTTAGGTAGAAAATCATCACAGTCAGAGCTCGATTTTGTCGAATTAACAAATAGAGAACGGGAGATACTGCAACATATTTGTCAAGGTAGTACAACGGATGAAATTGCTGAAAAGCTAAATATAAGTCCAAAGACAGTGAAAAGTCATCGGTCTAATTTATTAGAGAAAACAGCCTGTAACAATACCCCAAGAATGATTATTTATGCACTTAAGAATAATCTTGTTGATGCAGAATTTATGTCTGCTCAAAAGATTAGTTAAAACTAAAAGTCATAATCTACAGTATGTAAATTATGACTACAATTAATTTTAGGTGAAATGTTGATGTGCGTCTAAATTTAGAAGAATCTGAATTTCTATTCAATTGATCATGACATACTTTATGCGATATCAATCTGTAATTAACAGATCTTGCATAAAGTATGTTCTTTGCGTATTACTGTATCTAATTTTAGTCCTAAACAAACAACAAGCTTTTATTTTATCGAAGTTTTATCCAAATCAAAAAAATCCCAATCCAATTAATTTAATAAATACCTGATGGCAACAACACATTTAACCACTTCCGAATTTCTCGAAAAAATTTCAAATTATGAGCGTACTCATCAATGGCAATATCTAGGTGATAAACCCTGTATTATAGACTTTTATGCTTCTTGGTGCCTGCCCTGTAAAGCAATAGCACCTATACTGGAAGATTTGTCTATTGAATATGGAGAGTATTTGCACATTTATAAAATTAATACTGATGAAGAGCCAGAACTGGCTGCTGCATTTGGCATTAGTTGTTTGCCGACATTGCTTTTTTGTCCTATGGATGATGCTCCTCACATTACGCAAGGATCAATGCCAAAGCATAAAATGATTGAACAAATAGATAGTGTGCTTTTATTCTCGGAACAGTATGTAAGTGCTTATTGAATGAGGTGAGTAAGGCTTTAGTGAACAAGGTTTTAGTATATTGATAGATGACGTTTGATACTGTTCCGTCCAAAATTAGCCCACTCCATTCATCAGTTTTTGGAGCCATTTAGATAGTCCGAAGAGAATCAGAGCAGCAATACCAGACATGATAACGAAAATCATAAAGAAATCATAAAGTGTCGCGATTTGAAAGCCGAGAAGTGATTTAGCGACACCGTTTTCGGGATAAAGTGAGCTGAGGGTTCCTGCAAATTTATTGGCTGCTGCATTAGACATGAACCAAACTCCCATAAGTAAAGATGCAAACCGAACAGGTGCTAATTTATTTACCATCGATAAACCTATGGGGGATAGGCATAGTTCACCTATCGTGTGTAAAAGGTATAAACTAGTAATCCACAACATACTTACTTTTGCGTTGGGTGCTATGTTCCTTACTCCAATGGCAATTATTAAATAGCCCACTGCCAATAGAAAAAGCCCTATGGCTTGTTTACTTGGTGAACTTGGCTCAAGGCCTCGCTTTCCCAGCAGCGACCAAAGTCCTGCAAAAACGGGAGCTAAGGCCACCACGAAAATGGCGTTGAAAGATTGGAAAGAGGATGCCGGAAGTTCCCAACCCCAAAGATGTCGATCTGTCTGTTCATCCACGAAAAATGTTAGTGATGCACCTGCTTGTTCGAATGCAGCCCAAAAGAAGATAACAAAGAAGGCAATGATGTAAATGACCAAAATTCTTGAACGTTCGATTTTCGTTAGTGATTTATCAGTAATGATAAATATTGGCATAATGACACTAATCGCAAAAATAATGGAGCCTATCCAATCGGCATTTTTAAAGAGTGGCGTGTGAGCTATTCCAAAATGGTCGAAGTTGATGGAGAAAAAAATGAATAGTGTTATAATTGAGGCAATCGACCAAGCTATTCTTGATTTTGAATTTTGGGTATTGGTTTTATTGTGAGTGATTTGGAGGTGTGAATGATGTTCTGGGTCCTTGTCTGGTGAAAGTCCGATTTGTTTTCCTTCGGGTGTGCAGATGTATCGATTTTTAAGTAGTTCAAAAACGGTGACACTCACCAGCATTCCAATACAGGACATTAGAAATCCCCATTTAAAATCGGCTGGATTGCCCGTATCCCCCAAAAAACCACAGGCCAAAGGAGCAAAAGTAGCTCCAATATTTATTCCCATATAGAATATTGTAAAGGCTGAATCTTTGCGTCTGTCACCAGCTTGATACAAATGACCCACCATGGTTGAAATATTTGGCTTGAAGAAACCATTTCCTAGTATTAAGGCTCCTAATCCACAGAACATGAGCTGCTTTGCTATTTCTATGTTTTGGAAATTCAAAGCACTTAAAAACATAAGAAATTGTCCCAGGGCCATGGTAACTCCTCCCCAAAAAATTGATCGTCGATTTCCCCAGTATCTATCAGCCACATACCCTCCCAAGAGTGGAGTTAGATAAACCAGTCCGGTATAGCTACCGTAAATTTCTGCTGCGAAGGCTTTGTCGAATAAAAGTGCTTTCGTGATGTAAAGTATGAAAAGTGCACGCATTCCATAATAA
>CANFFA010000359.1 GCA_947445425.1 Paludibacteraceae bacterium | reverse complement strand
TGGAACACATGCATCGTTTATTCCTCGTTTTGTAGAAGGTTGCCCATTTTTCATAAAACCCCAATTTAATCCGCTAGCATTGTGTGTTTCACCATTATCCATTAGTAATGTCATGGAGCAGATTTCTTGTTCAGGAAGTGCTTCTTGAATTTTAACAACTCCAATTTCTAAACATGATTGAGAGTTATTTAAAACTCTATTTATATAATCGTTTAACGGATTGAAAGTGTCAAAAGTAGTCTCTGCTAATATTTCTCTAAAAGGCGTTGTCAAACCGTTTGTGGAAAAGTTTGCAGAACCAACCAAAGCATGAACAATTTGTCCTCTGTAACGCCATGCGTAGCACTTTGAATGCACTGGTAAATTTGAATAGAAAATGTTTACATTTTCTACTTCATTTTGTATTGTAATTAAAGAATTGTGTAGAGGCTTTTGAATACCTTCTGAACCATACATTCCATATATTACCCTTGAGTTAAATGGTAAATTTTGCAATCTCTGAACAGGTCTTGGACCTAGATAACCTGAAAGCACAATCAGTTCATCAGTTTGAAAAAGCTGATGTCTATTGAAAATTATTTCTTCTAAATTTTCGGTAAATAACATATTAAAAATATTTTTTTATAAAATCATTTACAGCTAATGCAATTGCTTTTGCAAATTTTGGTGGAACTGCATTACCAACCATTTTATATTGTTCTGTTATACTACCATGAAACTCAAAATCATCATCGAATGACTGTAAACGAGCTGCTTCTCTTACTGTGATTGTGCGTGATTGTTGAGGATCAGGGTGAATATGTCTTAACCCATCTTTATATAAATGTGCAGGAATTGTATTACTTGGTTTATTCCATTTTAGCACGTTATATTTATGAATATTTGAGTTTTTTCCTGTAACCTCAAAATATAATTGCTTCAAAGATTCAGCTGTTTTATATAAGTTTTTACCAGATAGAACATCATTCGTCAAAAGTTTAAATATTTCTATATCCCTTTGGCTATGCATTCGAGGCGAATGATTCAATACTTCTACTCCATTATTAGTGTGTGAATATTTTTTCCCGTTAACAACTGCAACTTTATCTAAAGGAACTAATTTTGGCAAATCACTAATTGCAGATTTTACCGTTTCACTCTCAGAATAATAATTAGGCAATAATTTATTATAAAAGTCTAATAATGATTCTTGTACATTGTATTTAAAAGCAGATTTATTTACTCCTAAAATAATTACACGTTTTCTTGCTTGTGGTACCCCAAATTTAGTACAATCAATAATTCCATTCTTTGACAAGTTTGAAATTATTTCATAACCAGCTTTCTCAAAAGCATCAGTAATTCTGTCAACAATTAAAATACCTCCTGGTTTTGCACTTATTAAGCCAGGAACATTTTCAAAAACAAACAATTTTGGTTTGAAATGATTAACCACATTTAAATAACTCTCGAATAGATAATTTCGATAATCATCGTTCATTCCATTACCATCTCTTATCCTTCCTGCAACAGAGTAGGCCTGACATGGTGGTCCACCAATAACTGCATCTATACTCTTTCCAGAATTTTGTACTATTTCGTCTAATCCCTTATGAGAACCGAATAAAGTATCGTCTGTCCATCCATTTATTAGATTTTTGGTTTTTTGAATATCAAATTTCAAAACGATTTCTTCAGCATTTTCATAATTCCACTTTGTTTTTAATCTATTAATCAATGTCAAACAAGGTGCTTTCTCCCATTCTACACAAGCAATTGTTTCATATAAATGTGTTTGTTCAAAACCATCAGAAAGGCCACCACATCCTGCAAATAGGTCTATGATATTGATTTTACTTTCCATTATTTAGCTTTTAAGTATTTTAATAATTGCTTCGCAATATGATATCCTAATAGAGGTGGTACGGCGTTGCCAACTTGTCTATATTGTTGGGTTTTAGTTCCTAAAAAAATAAATTTATCAGGGAAAGATTGTAATCTTGCATTTTCCCGAACAGTGGGAATACGATTGTATTTATAATGGAAATGATTTCTATGTCCTGTATCTATTGTTTTCGAAGGTTTTTGACTGTGATAACGCGTCCATGCCTCATTAAATTTTCGACTATCTCCAACACCTTCAGGTAGACTTTTATGATTTTTACCTTCTGGAACTTGAGATATTACATTTATAACATGCTCAGTGTGTTTTGTTGAAATATGGTTCCATAAGACTTCGCTACCATCTCTCATTCGTTTTTGATATGATGTTAATGGCTTAGAATTATATGAGTCTTTTTCTAAACCAAATTCATTTTCTCTTGATGGAAGATCGCCAATAGCAATACTACAAGTGTTATAATTATCGTCATTTAAAACTTTTGATGGAAACTCAAATTTTATTTTTTTATTTGCTAATCCAACAAAAAAGATTCTTTTTCTGATTTGTGGAACTTCATAGTCAGGTGCAAAAAGAACCTGAAAATTACATGAATATCCAAGTTTTTCAAATTGTTTAAGTATTTCATCTTTTGCAAAGCCATTATACAAAGTAGCAAGTCCAGGTACATTCTCAATTATGACAGCTTGGGGTTTAACTTTTTCAGTTAGTTTGAATACTGATAAAAATAATTTGTTCCTTATATCATCTTGTTCTCTGGAGCCTGTTAATGAGAAGCCTTGACATGGAGGTCCTGCAATAATTACATCAATATCCTTATTATGTTCTACAATTTTGTCTATTGTTTCATCTAAGTGTAAATCTGAAAGAAGTACCTCTGAATTTTTGTGGTTTTTTTTGAATGTATCCAATGCTATCTTTTCATTATCTACACCTAAAACAATGTGATATCCAGCTGATTCAAAACCATATGAAAATCCACCACATCCAGAGAATAAATCAATTACCCTGAAATTATATTTATATTCTGACATTCTCAATATATTGTATTAAAAAACGTTTATTTTTCACTCCCAAACAATGAGGACTTTTTATCCAAAATTAATAAGTTGATTTCGTTTTGTATATTGTTTGCTCTAATTTTAATTTATTCTTTACACCACTCAATTCATATTTTTGGAAGTTTAAAGTATTTGTTGATACCCAATCAGAGTTAAAAGTAATCATTTAAAAATCATTGTTTTGTGTTATTGCAAAATAATTTTACTGTTTCCTCACTAGTTTTTTACATTCGATTATACATTATCTGATATCTTTTGCAAAAAAAAACAACACTTTATGTCTAGTTTTGT
>CANFFA010000358.1 GCA_947445425.1 Paludibacteraceae bacterium | reverse complement strand
TAAATAGATGCATAATTTTGTTTTAATTTATGCAAGGCTAGGGTAGGAGAGGGGGCAAAAAATAAAAGCGTATAAGTCATAAATAAATTCTGTCTTATGCGCTTTTAAGTGTATGGTGTTAATAGTAAAGTTTATTTTACCACTTCCATAAAAACATCCGCAGGTTTAAAAGCCGGAATTGAATTTGCAGGTACTATCATTGTGATGTTTTTGGAAATATTACGGGCTGTTTTCTCTGCTCTTTGTTTGATAATGAAGCTTCCAAAACCTCTTAAATAAACATTTTCTTTGTTCGCCAATGAATTCTTGATGGTTTCCATCAGCGATTCAATTGTATTGGCTACATCTTCTTTGTTTAGCCCTGTGTTTTTTGTAATTTCAGTAATAATTTCAGCTTTTGTCATTTTTTTGAGTTTTAATTTCAATACAAAAGTAAGCATTTACTCTTGAAGCGCAAACAGTTGAGTGAATTTTGAACGACAACTAATGTATTAGGACAATTACATGATTTCCAACCCAAAACTATCGACAAGTAGGCTCAAAATATCACTTGCAGATACGGAGTTGATTCCCATTTCTTTGAAAATAGATTTGTCGGGCAGATCCTCTGTAACGACATTTACAAAAGCTTGCATGTCTGCTTTTAGAGTATCTGAGAGTTCAAAATGATCATTCGGAGTGAGAATTACTGCCAAGCGAAATACGTCCCCTTTGTGTTTTCTAAGATGTTTGGCATCCTCCCTACTCCCATTGGCAATGCGGGTTGCAATTTCAAGATATGCTTTTGCTTTTAAGCATATCAGCGATTCGATATTGGCTAAATGTAATCCATTTTCAAGCTCACTGTGCGCTAACAAAAAGTGATAATAGTCATCGTCCATCAAGATTGCGGATAGACTTGTCAAATCATCATCAACTGGGATAGGAGTTAGAAAAGAGTGCTCATCGAAGTCCAACAAATCAGGATTTCTTGCAAAAAGTTCTATTTGATATGGAAAGTCAGGATTTTGAGGTTTCATAAAACGATAGTACTTCCGCTCCTCTTCACTTTTCTCTTTGCGCTCATAGTTGCCATCTTCAATAAACAGCCAAAACTGCTTTACAAATTCGGAATTCAAAGCTTCCACTATCAGTATAATATCAATATCCTTTGTGGCACGAGGAATAAATCCTGCTTCCTCTAAAATCAAGTCGCAAGCCGTACCGCCAATAATTACATAATTTTCGGGGAATGCATCAAAGTACTTTTTAAACACCGTTAAACCTCTTACCATACTGATTCTATTAATTGTTCCAATGCATTTTCTATTCGTTCATCCTTATTGTCTCTAAAACACAAATAAAGAGAAAGCCTATCTACAAATTCGGTCTGACTTAATTTTGCCGGATTATATTTCCACTCTTCAATACAAACATCTCCTTCCATTTCTCCTATTTTATTCGGATATTTCTCTTTTAGTAATTGGATGGTTCCTGGCTTTGCTGCGTAAAAATGTATTAAACTTGGATTCAAATCGGAATATTGAGACAATGCATTTATATCTGTCTTTCGTAAATCCATATCATTGAGAATTCCTGTGAAGTAGCTGCTCTTTTTTATTGGATTAAACATCAAAGTTTTAGTTTTGTCCCAAAGTTCCTTTTTTGTAAAATTGAAGTGTAGAAATTTATCTTTAGTACCCGCTAATTTACAAATATTGTTGACCATTAGATATTTAACTGCACGGGTAATGGTCGCTGCATTGTATTCCAGTTTTTCTGCAATCTTTTTCAAATTAAGACCATCCAAAGACTCAACCTCTAAATGATACAACAATAAAAACTGTACTGCGGGCTGCATCAATTCTGATTGCTGTTCCTGACTTACTCCAAATTCCTTTAAATCTACCAATAAGCTTGGCATATACATTTGTTTACCTGGAATGACAAAAGATACTTTCTTTTCAATTAAACGAGAGCGGTTATAGGCTTCAGTTGGTTTTAAAATTGCAATGACTGGAAGTTGAATTGCTGCCTGAATGATGTCTAATTGTTTTTTTAATCTATCCGCTGTGACAGCTTCTTTTGCTTCTGCGAGAATCAGTTCACAACCAAACAATTGGGTCTTAAATAAAGTATAGTTACTCATTACGAAAAATGGCAACCTTTTTGTTCTTTCTTCTTTTAATGGCTGGATGACCACATCTACCCCTAAGGTAGTATCGAAGTAATTCTTTAATGTTTCCATTTGGACTTAATAGATTACTAATTAATATAATTGCATCATATTTGCATGATTTCATTTATAATACAATCATGCAAATATAATGCAATTATATTGAAATACAGCAATGTATTAAAGAATAAAAAGCTTATCATTATTAAAACCATCCTGTTCACCATACTTCACATAGCCCAACTGATTGGTTAGTAATTTAGTTTTACCAATTTCAAAATCAGGTGTATTGCCGTGGGTATGGCCATAAATCCAATAATCAGGAGCAAAAGCTTCGATAAAATCAAACAATTCTACCGCAAATGCTTCATTGATTATGCTGTCGTGATACTTCTCAGGGTAGTTTTTAAAGGTAGGTACATGGTGAGTTACGACCACATTTTTTGTCGCTGCTTTCAGTTCCAACTCCTTTTTAAGAAAAGCCAAACTATCTGCATGTAATTTATTGTACTGGTCTATTGAAAGGGGATTACTTCCACGGAATTTGATGACATAAAAGTCATTCATGGCTCTTTGAATTTGATACTCCTTGGCTGGACTGATATTGCTCCACAGCGTTGAAAAGATGAATTTCACATCATCATGTACCACCGAAGTGTTATTCACCAGATAAACATTCTTTTTTATACTCTCCATTATCTCCCCCATTTTGTTGGCGATATTGAAATGATAATATTCATGATTCCCAGGTACCCAATAAGTGGCAGCAAAATTATCGGAAAGGAGACTAAAGAAGTCTTTGTGCTCATCCAACTTGGTAAAAGGAACAATATCTCCCGCCAACAATAATACATCGCCAATGACTGGCAATGGGTTTTCATTTAGATAGGCTTTGTTTTCTTTAAATTCTAAATGGAGATCGGAAGCGTATTGAATTTTCATCGTTATCGTTTTAATGAAACATTTAGCTAGTAGCCTCAGTAAGTACTTTTTGAAATACTTACTGAGGCTTTTAACAAGTTCAAATTTATATTTTTATATTACCTGAAAATAAAAATTCTTATGATGAGATCGTTTCAAATT
>CANFFA010000357.1 GCA_947445425.1 Paludibacteraceae bacterium | reverse complement strand
CAAAAAAAGGATAGGCTTTAAGCGGTGCGCTAATTCCCTAATAGCCACTAAATTAATTATAAATCATTTCCTATGGCAAGTATTTTTAGTCGAATTATTGCTGGTGAAATTCCATGCTACAAAATAGCTGAGAACGAAAACTTCATAGCATTCTTGGATGTAAATCCACTTGCGAAAGGTCATACCCTAGTGGTTCCAAAAGTTGAAATAGATTACATTTTCGATCTGAATGACCAAATACTAAGTGACATCTTGATTTTTTCCAAACAGATTTCACAAGCCATAGAAAAATCTATAGCTTGTGAACGCATAGGACTAACTGTTATTGGCCTAGAAGTACCGCATGCACACATTCATCTCATCCCCATTACAACTGAATCAGATATGAATTTCCGTAATCCAAGGCTCAAATTCAGTGCCGAGGAGATGGTCGAAATAGCGGATAATATAATTCAGAATCTATAAGACCCCTCAACCAATAAGGTTATAAATCTGTTTGATGAATCATCAATCAATATTTTGATTCAACATTCCCACCGTATGACAAGCCACAACTCCAGCAGTTTCTGTCCTCAAACGACTTGTCCCCAATGAAACAGGGATAAAACCATTCGAAATTGCCTTCTGAACCTCCTCCTTACTAAAATCACCTTCTGGCCCAATTAGAATAAGTACATCTGTAGAAAGGCTACATTCAAATTGCAGCAAACGCTTATCCTCTTCGTAACAATGCGCAATAAACTTTTGTGAAGCGGAATGATTTTTCAGCAGTTCATCAAATGTACATAGCGGATTCATCTTTGGAAAATAGGCTTTTAACGATTGTTTGGCTGCCGAAACAAGAATTTTCTCCAATCGTTCCTGCTTCACAATTTTACGTTCAGAATAACGACAGATTATAGGAGTAATTTCATCGATTCCAATCTCAGTAGCTTTTTCAATAAACCATTCTAGTCTTTCAATGTTTTTGGTTGGAGCTATGGCAATGTGCAGTCTAAAGTTTTTCTTCCCCATTTCGAGAATCGTTTCCGTAATTTCAAATCCACAATGCTTAGCATGCGGATTAGTAATTCGGGCACGATAAAACCCTCCTACCCCATCTACCACTTCAATCACATCGCCCACTTGTAAGCGTAAAACTTTGACCGCATGTTGTGATTCTTCTTCAGGAAGCACTGAACCTTTCGCCAATAGAGGCACATAAAATAAAGCCATAATGATTCAGAAATAAATTATTGGAAAACGATTCAAAAAACAAACAGTTATCAACAGATCCTTTTAGGATGCACTGATAACTGCTTTTTATTCACAAATGACTTTTTAATATATTTCTTTTTTTGCAGCCAAAAGTGTATTTTTCAATAAAGAGACAATGGTCATAGGACCTACGCCACCGGGCACGGGAGTGATGAAAGAACACTTTGGAGCAACTTCATCAAAGTTTACATCCCCACTCAAACGGAAACCACTTTTTGTTTTGTCCGAAGTAACACGGGTAGTACCTACATCAATCACAGCAGCACCATTTTTGACCATATCCCCAGTTAAGAATTCTGGCTGTCCCAATGCTGCAATAATAATATCTGCTTCAAGACAAATCTCCTTCAAATTTTGGGTTCTACTATGACAAACTGTAACTGTAGCATCACCAGGATAACCCTTTTGCATCATTAGGGAAGCAATTGGCTTACCTACAATATTACTACGACCAATTACGACACATTTTTTACCTGCCGTTGGGATTTCATAGCGTTTTAATAATTCAATAATTCCAGAAGGAGTTGCAGAAACATAACAAGGTAAACCAATCGACAAACGACCCACGTTTACTGGGTGAAATCCATCCACATCTTTGCGATAGTCAATGGCTTCAATTACCTTTTGTTCAGAGATATGCTTTGGTAGTGGTAACTGAACAATAAAACCATCCAACTCAGTATCTTTATTTAGCTCTTCAATTTTAGTTAAAAGTTCCGCTTCTGTGACATTGTCATCAAAAGTAATTTTAGTTGACTTAAAACCAACCTGCTCACACGATTTCACTTTGTGTGCTACATAGGTTTCACTACCACCATCATGCCCTACAATAATTACTGCTAAATGTGGTGCTCTTTTACCTGCGGCCAACATTTGGCTTACTTCTGCTGCTATTTCTGATTTCACTTGTTCAGAAATTGCTTTTCCATCTATAATTTGGTACATTTTTTCTTGTTTTGAGGTTCAAAATTTGAAGATTTGAAGATTTGAAAATGATGGCCTTAACTTAATAACTTGCTCTACATTTTCATAATTTCACATCTTTATATCTTCAAATCTTATTTATTTTTTCTTTCCAATTTTTAATTTACCTTGGCTTACGGTAGCCATTTTCATCATTTTACTCGTCTGTTCAAATTGCTTTAACAAACGATTAACTTCTACAATGGTAGTTCCACTTCCAGTGGCTATCCTTTGTTTACGACTTCCATTTAATAAATTTGGATTGGAACGTTCATTGGGAGTCATTGAGTGAATAATAGCCTCAATTCCTTTAAAAGCATCATTATCAATTTCCACATCTTTCAAAGCTTTGCCCATACCAGGAATCATAGATGCCAATTCTTTGATATTTCCCATCTTCTTAATTTGCTGAATCTGAGAAATAAAGTCATTAAAGTCAAATTGGTTTTTAGCAATACGTTTTTGAATTCGTCTTGCCTCATCTTCATCATATTGCTCCTGAGCACGTTCCACCAAAGAGACGATATCGCCCATTCCCAAAATACGATCTGCCATACGATCAGGATGGAAAACATCCAAAGCATCCATTTTTTCACCAGTACCTACAAATTTAATAGGCTTGTTAACCACAGAACGAATAGAAAGGGCAGCACCACCACGGGTATCACCATCTAATTTAGTTAAAATAACCCCGTCAAAATCCAATCTATCATTGAATTCCTTAGCAGTATTCACAGCATCTTGCCCTGTCATCGAATCCACCACAAAAAGGATCTCGTGTGGCTGAATGGCTTTTTTTACCGCTGCAATTTCATTCATCATCATCTCATCTACTGCCAAACGACCAGCAGTATCCACAATAACGACATCATTTCCATGCAACTTAGCATACTTAATAGCAGCTTCTGCAATGGCAACAGGACTTTTGCTTTCCAAATCGGCATATACAGGAATACTCAATTGAGCACCCAATACCTTTAATTGCTCAATCGCTGCTGGACGATAAACATCACAGGCCACCAATAAAGGATTTTTACTTCTTTTGGTTTTAAGATAATTGGCAAGTTT
>CANFFA010000356.1 GCA_947445425.1 Paludibacteraceae bacterium | reverse complement strand
CTTTTTAACTGAATTTCATAAATTGAGTTAATCGATGAAAGATTTTTATTAATTTCATCAAATTTAGCACTGTATTGTTTAGAACTTTTTTCAACAGATTCAATTCCTGTAATTATACCTTTAGTAGTTATTGAAGATAAATCTTTCGTAATATCCTCTATTTTAAGAGCATATTGTTTCGTATTTTTCTCAATAACACCCATGCCATCTACTATACCTTTAGTAGTAATGGAATTTAAATCCTTTGTTATATCTTCAACTTTAGTTGCATAAAGCTTGGTATTCTTTTCAACAACTTCAACACTACCTGCGATTCCTTTATAAGAAAGTGATAACTTTGAAGCAGAATCAGCCAATGCGTCCTGACTTTTCGAGTATTTTGTGGTAGCCAAACTTGCATCATCAATCTCCTTGGTAAACTTCTCACTAGCAGCTGCAACATTCGTAATACTAGAAATTTGCTTAGCAGTATTGGTTAAATTTTTAATCCCTGCAGATAATAATTTAACATCTTCATCACTGATTGCTTCTGTAAAATTAACACCGACTGAATTAGAATGATGATTTACAGCTGCTTGTGGTGCTGGCTCAACAGCAGGGGCTGCAACAACTGCAGCTTGTGGTGCAGGAGGTGCAGGAGTGGCAACTGCAGCACCCGCCGCTCCTATACCAGCAGAATGAGTAACTGCAACAGTATCATGACTTACACCTGCAGTAGCAGGAGGTAAATGTGGAGTAGCTGCCCCAGGCATACCCCCACTCATTGGATGTGCAGCATCAAAATCGAATACTTTTTCCCAGTGATATTCTTTATGGGGTTTATCTAAAACCCCAAGCATAAATAAAATTGCTTCAATGGTCATACCAAATCCCAACATCATTGATGCTCCTGGAAGGTGTAAAATTTTAAACATTGCTCCTACAATAACAACTGTAGCACCAATACTAAAAGATGCACCAATCTTTTTTTTCATTGGAGGAGAATTCCACCATATGTCAAATTTCGAATCTGGTTTTTCTGGAACTGACGACATAAACAATAAATTTAGTATATAATAAAATACTTATTCACCACTATAAGAACGAACACATCTAAAACCGATATAAGGACGGCTTTCGCTTTGATATTCGTAAGTTTTAACACCACATTGTAAATAATAGGCAATATCTTTCCAAGATCCACCTTTAAGAACCTTGCGTTTCATTGCATCCGAGTCACTTGTTTTAGCATTAAATTGAATACTAGGATTCATATCAGAAACCAAAGTACTATTTGAAACATTATAGGCGGTTGAAGTCCATTCAGCAACATTACCAGCCATATCATATAATCCAAAATCATTTGGCGCAAACGATGCTACAGAAGAGGTTGTAGATCCAGAGTCATCGGTATAACTACCACGCATGGGTTTAAAGTTAGCTAAATAACAACCTGTGCTGTTACGCACATAATTTCCACCCCAAGGATACAATGCCATACGACGACCACCACGAGCAGCATACTCCCACTCCGCTTCAGTTGGCAAACGATAATCTTGTCCTCCAATTACATTATTGTTATTAAAGAATTGTGTTCTCCATTGGCAAAACGCTTGTGCTTGTTCCCAAGATACACCGACTACAGGATAATTTGCAAAACCTGGGTGAGAAAAATACATACGCATTTTAGGCTCATTAAATGCAAATTGAAAATCACGCATCCAGGTCATTGTATCTGGATAAATATTTACATTTCTTGTTGAAACAAGATCATTTCTAGTTACTAATTTACGTTCAATCGTTTTATTAATAATTGCACCTGTTTCAGTTACATACGAAGTATCTACACGAACTTTAGCACCTGGACGATAAGCACCAGTACTTACATCTAGTTTATTAGCAACAAAAGCTGCTTGTTCATAATCAATCCAACCATATTTATAGCGAAGCTTTACGGTATTTAATTGTTTTTTAAGTCCTAAAGCATTATTTCCTTCAACATATAAAGTTTCTAAAACTTTTATTACTTCCTCATCTTTTGACATCCAAGGAATTTGTTTATCCCAATCTAAACGTGCAGATTCAGGAGGAGTCGTATCGTCCGCCTGATTTTTGAATTTCATACGGTATTCTTCTTTACCAGCAACAACCAAAGAACGCAAAGCTATAGAATCGCGCACCCAAGTAATAAATTGTTTATATTTATCATTGGTAATTTCTGTTTCATCCATCCAATATGCTTCCATAGAAACATTAATAGATTTATCAGTCACAGATCCAATTGCAGATTGATCATTAGCACCCATCATAAAAGATCCCCTTTTTATGAAGACCATACCATAAGGCTGCGCTTCACGAAAATTGGTACTGTTACCAATACCAGTAACCTCACCCATTGGGGTATTACAAGCAACTAATAGGATTGTTAGTACAATAATTAACAGGTTTTTTTTCATACTTATGAAATTTAATATTTGGGATAAAATAGTGATATTCAGATATATAAGTTTTAATTCAAGTTTTAAACACAAAACTTACAAAAAATTAAATCACAATGGATGTATATTTGAAACAATATGTAAAGGTACAATTAAAATCAAACTGCAAATGTGAAATAGTCTAAATAATACTAAACATTAATATAACAAACAGTTTTGGCTGTAACAAATACAAAAATCAGCAATTAAAAAATTGATATTAGTACTGATAGAGCACTAAAAAACACAGCAAGAATAAAACTATAAAATCCTTATACTCTTGTATTTAGTAGATCGCTTCCCTGAAAGATATTCAAAAGAATAGTTTAAGAATAGCTCATGAGAACCTGAACTAACTTTAAGTAATTTAGAAACGGGGAAATCATAAGAATAACCGATGGAAAGTCCACCAGAGATATTTATACCAGCCATAAAAATTAATGCATCCTGATATCTATAAGACAAACCTCCCCAATATTTATTATCATACTCTAAACGAGAAGACAAATCCAATTGAAACGATCTAAAATCAGATTTTAATAAAGCACTGGGCTTGAGCACGTACTTTGGATCTGATAAATTATAATTATACCCTCCGGTCAGATAAAAACAGCCTGGAAGAGTCAATTCTGAAGTTTCCCAAACAATGTGTGGCTTATTAAAATGCAGATAAGATATACCAGCATAATATAAGGGCGTAGAATAAAGTAAGCCTAAACCCAAATCCATACTCATGCCAACAACATCAGTTTTAGGAATTAGATTATCCTCCATATACTTATAATACTCGCCTAAATTAATTTGTTTAAGATTCACTTTAGAGCCTAAAAATCCAACACT
>CANFFA010000355.1 GCA_947445425.1 Paludibacteraceae bacterium | reverse complement strand
TTACGATGGCTATATTTTGAATATCATCATTTTTCGGTAAGATAATTTGGAGATCATTCTGTGCCGGAATAGGATATACTTGAAATTTTAATTCATTGCTTGTATTTGTAGCGTTGGTTGCAATTGAAGCAGTTTCAATTTGTCCACTTTGGATGATGAAAAATCCGCCAAAAGTATTTCCAGAAATATATTCTGTTTGTCCGGCGGGTTGTATAGAACTGAAATTTAATCGTATTTTGTAGCTACCAATATCATTTAAAAAAGCAGTGGCGATGGTGTTGGCAATTCCACTGTTGGCAAAAAGTACTGGTGTTGAATAATCTGTGTAACCAGATGTTTGGTCATCATAGGGATAGTGAAGGGTATTGTAATTGATATTGAGGTTTAATTGAGGCATGTCACCTGTTAATAAGGTATCATTGTTTAATAAAATTGCATAAGCTCCAGCAGTATATTTGCGAGACTCTATGGTACCTACTATATCCCAATCGCTACCTTGTACGTCAGCACCAAGTGTAGTCGTTGCCATGCGGACGTTAATGTCACTAATGGTTTTTCCGTTGGCAAGGAGTGCTGCGCTAAGATTTGAAAAGCCCGTAAAACTACCAGTTCCATGCATTCCAGTTGTGGCACTTGGGTCAAAGTTGTTGATGTCACGTGTTGCAATATAATAGTATGCAACCTGATTCCAGCTATCATAAAAAGGGGCTGGAATTGCATGACCTACTTTTGTTCCAGTGACGTCCCATGCAAATATCCCTTGATGGTCAGCCTCTAAACCTTGTACGGGAAGAATGTTCGTTTGTGCTGTTACAGAGATGGTTGCAGTAATTGTTGTAAGAAATAGAAAATGAAGTTTTTTTGATTTCATAAACGAATTGTTTTAAGTTAAGTTATTTTAGTATGAATGAAATCTAAGGAAGTGATATGAACTGGAATTAAGATTTACAAAGTTATATTTATTTTTGAATTCTAATGCTGTAGATAATGAAATACTACTGCTTCGAAAAAAAATATTTGTTGATTTTTATTTTATTAGAATTAATTCTTTGAATTGAATGAAAGAAGAATTTTCTATCTTTTTGATTATAGAAACGTTTTGAGTATTTTTGTATCCTCAAAACCAAGACACAAGAATGAAAGACATTGTAATATTATATTCAGGAGGGATGGACAGTAGCGTGGCATTGTATCAATATGCTTCACAAATAAGACTGGCTGTGTCTTTTGATTATGGTTCCAAACACAATAAAAAGGAGATTGAATACGCTGCACTTAACTGCCAACGCTTGAATATTGAACATAGGGTGGTAGACATTGATTTTAATAAAATGGGCTTTGTGTCCAGTTTATTGCAATCGGGTGGTGATATCCCCAATGGTCATTATGAGGATGATACCATGCGTTCAACTGTAGTTCCATTTCGAAATGGGATTATGTTGAGCATTGCTACCGGTATTGCTGAAAGTATGGATTGTGATAAAATATTGATTTGTAATCATGCTGGTGATCATGCCATTTATCCTGATTGTAGAGAAAACTTCATTGAAAGTATGAGTCAAGCCATCAGTTATGGTACTTATAATAATGCTAAGATATTGGCACCTTTTACCAATCTAAGCAAAAGAGAAATTGCGACGATAGGAAATGAAGTGCACGTTCCATTCGAAAATACTTATTCTTGTTATAATGGACAAAAGGTGCATTGTGGAACTTGCGGGACTTGTACTGAAAGAAAAGAAGCGCTGTTGGGTTTTGATCCAACGGTTTATCAACAATCATTATAAAAGTCTATAGACAAAAGACTTTATACAAATATATTAGACAAAAGATTAAAGAAAAAAGATAAATATTATGGGAAGAATATTGATAATCGGCGCCGGTGGTGTGGGTACTGTAGTGGCCAATAAAGTGGCACAAAACAGTGATGTGTTTACAGAAATTATGTTGGCAAGTCGCACCATTTCGAAATGTGATGCGATTGCAGCTGATGTAAAACAACGTTTCGGCGTGGAGATTAAAACAGCTAAAGTTGATGCAGACAATGTGCCTGAATTGGTAGAATTGTTAAATGCCTATCAGCCTGAATTGCTGATCAATGTAGCACTTCCTTATCAGGATTTGCACATCATGGATGCTTGTTTAGAAAGTGGGGTGAATTATTTGGATACTGCTAATTATGAGCCTCTTGATGAAGCGCATTTTGAATATAGCTGGCAATGGGCGTATCAAGAGCGTTTCAAAGCTGCTGGTTTGACCGCTATTTTAGGTTGTGGTTTTGATCCAGGCGTTACCAGTGTTTATACCGCTTATGCTGCAAAACATCACTTTGATGAAATCCAGTATTTGGATATTGTAGATTGTAATGCAGGAGATCATGGTAAGGCTTTTGCTACCAATTTCAATCCGGAAATAAATATTCGCGAGGTAACGCAACGTGGAAAGTATTGGGAAAATGGTCAATGGATAGAAACAGAACCGCATGAAATTCACCAAGCGATTAGCTATCCTGAAGTAGGACCTAAAGAGTCTTATGTGATTTATCATGAAGAGTTGGAATCTTTGGTAAAAAATTTCCCAAGTTTAAAACGTGCTCGTTTTTGGATGACTTTCGGTCAAGAGTATTTGACGCATTTACGTGTGATTCAGAATATTGGTATGGCTCGTATTGACGAGGTTGAATACAATGGTCAAAAAATTGTTCCTATTCAGTTCTTGAAAGCTGTATTGCCAAATCCTGGTGATCTTGGTGAAAATTATACTGGTGAGACTTCTATCGGTTGTCGTATTAAAGGCTTGAAAGATGGTGTTGAGAAGACTTATTATGTTTATAATAATTGCAGTCACGAAGCAGCATATAAAGAAACTGGTGCGCAAGGCGTAAGTTATACTACTGGCGTTCCAGCCATGATTGGCGCGATGATGTTCCTGAAAGGTGAATGGCGCAAAGCTGGGGTTTACAATGTGGAAGAATTCAATCCAGATCCTTTCATGGAGCAATTAAACCTACATGGTTTGCCTTGGCATGAATTGCACAATATTGATTTGGAATTATAAGCTCTCATTGAACGAGAATTAAATAGACCTTATATAAATTGTCCCTATAAAAAGTTATTTTACTTTTTATAGGGACAATTTTGTTTTGGCTTAATAATTAATAGGAAGTAAATAATGTCGTATTTTAGAAGAAAATGGAACGCTGATTTACACGGTATAAACGGATTAAAAACGGATTAAAAAAAAATGCAAGCATTTTTGATAAGAGCGCATAATCAATTGACGTAGTCAATTATAGATCCGTTTTT
>CANFFA010000354.1 GCA_947445425.1 Paludibacteraceae bacterium | reverse complement strand
ATGTTTACCCCGCCTGATGAAGCAAAAGGCGAAAATACCCCTAATGTATGTGGAGGGGATTTGGAGTTTGGGTGGGATTTGTTAGACTGAAAAGGATGACAATGGGGCTGACAATGTTGTGAAAAAATACTATCTTTGATGTGAATAACTGGGTGGATTGAAATTTCAAGTACAGTTTATCAATAAAAAAAAGTTAAGACTATAAATACAGATGCTAAAAATGAAAAGACTTACTACTAGTTAGATGTTATGCTGTTAAAAACATAAAATTTGAATCTAGAATATGATTTTGTTATATAAAAGTCTCCAATTTTCCATGTTTATTCACCACAAAACACTCTAAAATACAATAACAATTATATGACCTCAGAACAATTAAAGGATTTAGAAAATAAACTCTGGCAAGCTGCCGATAAGTTGAGAGTGGATAGTGGACTGAAAGCCAGTGAGTATGCAACACCTATTCTGGGGTTGATTTTTTTACGTTTCGCCTCATTGCGATACAACCGCATTGTACCCGAAATAAAAGCCGAGTTGGAAGCACAGAAAGAGAGCCGTATGCAGCAAACGGAAGTTGAAATTGCCATTGCCAAATGTGGTTTTTATCTTCCTGAAGAAGCCCGCTACGAATACCTACTCGCACTTCCTGAAGAACTGGATATTGCCAAGGCCATTAAACACGCCATGGAGGAAATTGAGAAATACAAACCCGAACTGGCGGATAGTTTGCCAAAGGATGAATACTTCAAACTCTATTCGGATGATGACCGAACCTTGCCAAAATCGCTACTGAAAATTTTTGCCGATATACCCGAAGATGCTACTGGCGATGTGTTCGGAAAAGTATATGAGTATTTCCTGAGCGAGTTTGCCCTTGCCGAAGGTCAGGGTGGCGGGTAGTTCTTTACCCCTACCAGCGTGGTAAAACTAATGGTCGAAATTATTGAACCTTATCAGGGAACTATCTTTGACCCGGCTTGTGGTAGTGGAGGTATGTTTGTGCAAAGTTCGTATTTTGTAGATCGTCGACGGGAAGAATTACACGACACCGACACCAAAGATTTGATGGTGTATGGAGCAGAACGCACACCGGAAACCGTAAAACTGGCTCGTATGAACATTGCCGTAAACGGCTTGCGGGGTGAAATAAAAACTGCTAACAGCTACTACGAGGACCCATACAATAGTTATGGCAATTTCGATTATGTAATGGCCAATCCGCCCTTCAATGTGGATGAAGTTAATCTGGATAAAGTAAAAGACCAAAAGCGATTTAACGAATACGGCATACCGCAAAACAAAACCAAAAACACGGGCAAGAAAAAAGACAATCCCAACACCGTGCCCAATGCCAATTACTTGTGGATAAACCTGTTTGCAAACTCGCTGAAATCAACCGGAAAGGCAGCCTTGGTGATGGCCAACTCAGCCAGTGATGCTCGTAACAGCGAAGCCGACATTCGCCAAAATCTGGTGCGAAGTGGAGTAATCGACTGTATGCTCACCTTGCCTAAAAATATGTTCTATACCGTTACCTTGCCTGCCACCTTGTGGTTTTTCGACAAAAGCAAAGCGGGTAGCGAACCAAAAGTATTGTTTATTGATGCCCGAAATATATTCCGACAGATAGACCGTGCACACCGCGAATTTACCGAAGAGCAAATTCAGAACATGGCCACCATTGTACGCCTGTACCGTGGCGAAACCGACCGATTGACAACCCTTTTGGCAAAATACGAAGCACAAGCCATTGATTATTCAAATCAGGCGTTTGACCAACAGCGTGTGGTAGAGAAACTGAAAGCCGAAAAGCCTGAACTGGACAAAGAGGTGAAACGCTGGGAAAAACAGCTGGAAGAAGCCGAAAACGGGTACAAAGCATTGCTGGGCAAACAACAGTACTTCGAAGCACAAATAGCATGGCTTACCGAGCGTTTCCCCGCCGGCGTGTACGAAGATGTAACGGGACTCTGCAAAGCTGCCACCCTTGCCGAAATAGAAGAGCAGGACTGGAGCATGAATCCCGGACGCTATGTGGGTGTGGTCATTGAAGAGGATGGTTTGACTGAAGAGGAATTTTTTGCTGAAATGAAGGAAAGATCCTCATTGTTAGATACCTTAAATGTGCAAGCGATGATTAATGAGAACATTATTTTAACTAATTTAAAGATATTGTTAAGTAATGAATAGCTGGAATACGACATACCTGAAAGAAATTTCAGAACTGATTACTAAAGGAACTACACCAACTTCAGTCGGAGGTCAGTTTACAGATTATGGCATAAACTTTATTAAGTCAGAAAGTTTAAACTATGAAGGAGTAATGAATGACTCTGTTTTTGCTTTTATCGATGAAGAATCTAATAAGAAATTAAAGAGATCGATTCTTAAGGAAAATGATATTCTTTACTCAATTGCAGGAATTTATCTAGGAAAGATGGGAATTGTAAAAGCAAAGCATTTGCCTGCAAATACAAATCAAGCCTGTGCTATAATACGTTTAAAACATGAAATTGTTGATATTAAATTTATTAAGCAGTATTTTTGCGAAAGAAGTTTTATCAATTATGTCAATTCGCTGACTAGCCAATCTGCACAACCAAACATCAATTTAACTGACATAGGAAATCTAAAACTTTTATTACCCCCTCTTCCAACCCAACAACGTATAGCTTCCATACTTTCCGCTTACGACGACTTAATCGAAGTCAACAATCAGCGAATTAAGCTATTGGAAGAAACTGCTCGTGAACTGTACAAAGAATGGTTTGTACGAATGCGGTTTCCGGGGCACAAAGAAGCAAAGTTTGTGAAAGGTGTGCCGGAGGGTGTTGGAGAAGTAAAGTATTTCAAAGATTTCATAAAACTTAATCGTGGATTTGATCTCCCAGAACAAAATATAAAACCAGGTGAATATCCGGTTGTGGCTTCTACAAGTATTAAGGCTTGTCACGATAAATACAAGGTGAAAGCTCCAATAATAACGACCGGACGCTCTGGAAGTTTAGGTACAGTTTTGTTTGTAAATCAAAATGGTTGGCCATTAAATACTTCACTTTATGTAAAGGATTTCAAAGGAAATGAGCCTTTTTATGTTTACTACACAATGAAAAATATTGATTTTGAATCATTTAATTCGGGGGCTGGTGTCCCTAGTTTAAATCAGAATCATTTACATAGTGTCTGAACGAAAACCCGCATTTTTCTGAAAATTTTCAAATTACGGGATTTTGACTCAGGAAAAATGGTGCTAGATTTCCGTGAGCGAAGACAAAAAAATAAATTTATACATATAGTTACAAATAAGTACAATTATTTATCTTTTT
>CANFFA010000353.1 GCA_947445425.1 Paludibacteraceae bacterium | reverse complement strand
CTTATTTGATTATCATGGCTATCGCCAAAAACTTCTACAACTACGTGGTGGAGAAGGTTTCATTAGTTTTTGATGACATTCAACCTACTACAAGACTTAAACGATTTATCTTTAGATTCATCACCGTTGCTGGAAAATGGGTTTATTCTGGTCGACAATGGGTTTTAAAACTCTTTTCAGACCGACCTTACGACCTATTAACGGTATAGGAATCGGAATAAAAGATTACCAAAAGTAATAGTACGGGATAACTATGTTTAATTACAAAAAACACGACTCGTTATATGTTTGATTTCCAGCAGATTAAATTTATGCTGAAAAACTCAATAGTGATTGACAACCAATACTTCAAAATGAACAGGGAAATTATGTCAGGATGAATATAACTCGTAAACTAAACTGCTGGAAATTTAAAAAATCAGAGGGAAAATAGCCCCTATTGGTGAAATTTTAAAAAAAAACAACGAAAAATTCAAGAAAAAACATCCGTGAAATTAGTTGCGGATTTAAGGTTCTATATTAAGCTACTGTAAATCTTATTTTGTTGTTGATTTTTGTTATTTTTGTGGTTCGGAATAAATTTAGAAATAAAGCATGAGAAAAGTTAGAGTTCGCTTTGCACCCAGTCCAACCGGTGCTTTACACATTGGCGGGGTACGTACCGCTTTGTACAATTATTTGTTTGCAAAAAAGCACGGTGGGGACATGTTACTTCGGATTGAAGATACAGATTCTGCACGTTTTGTGCCAGGTGCTGAGGCCTATATTGTTGAATCACTCAGCTGGTTGGGGATCAAAATTGATGAAGGAGTCGGAGCGGAGTCTGTTGGACCACATGCACCCTATCGTCAGAGCGAACGTAAAGCAATTTATCGCAAATATGTAGATCAATTATTGAATGATGATTTAGCTTATATTGCTTTTGATACGCCTGCTGAGTTAGACGCTAAGCGACTAGAAATTGCAAATTTTCAATATGATGCCAAAACCCGTGAGTTGATGACAAATTCACTTACTTTGTCTTCTGATGAAGTAGAGAATCGAATTGCAAATGGTGATCAATATGTGGTTCGTATTAAAGTCGCAGCCAATGAAGAGATAAAAGTTCAGGATTTGATTCGTGGCGAGGTTGTCTTTAACTCTTCCGTAATTGATGACAAGGTCCTTTTTAAGTCTTCTGATGAATTGCCAACTTATCATTTGGCAAATGTAGTAGACGATTATTTGATGCAAATTTCGCACGTTATTCGTGGTGAGGAGTGGCTTCCATCTGCACCTTTACATGTATTGTTATATAAGTATTTGGGTTGGACTGAAGTAATGCCACAGTTTGCACATTTACCATTGTTATTGAAGCCTGATGGAAATGGTAAATTAAGTAAGCGCGATGGTGATCGTTTAGGTTTTCCTGTTTTTCCTTTGGATTGGACAGATCCTAAGTCTGGTGAGAAGTCATCTGGTTATCGTGAAGCCGGTTATTTTCCGGAAGCGGTGGTGAATTTCCTCTCTTTGTTGGGTTGGAATCCTGGAACTGAACAGGAAATCTTTTCTATGCAGGAATTAATTGACTTATTCTCTTTGGATAGGGTGAGTAAAAGTGGTGCGAAATTTGATTATGAAAAGGGAAAGTGGTTTAATCATAAATACTTGCAATTAATGTCTAATGATGAAGTTGCTTCAATTTTTCAAACCATTTTATTCGGAAAGCAAGTTGTTGCTGATATTACAAAAGTGGAAAAAATTGTCTCTTTGGTAAAAGAACGTGCAAATTTTGTAAATGAGCTTTGGGGGCAATCCAGCTTCTTTTTTCAAGCACCGACTGAATATGATGCCAAGACTGTACAGAAGCGATGGAAAACCGAAACGCCTTCACAAATGGAAGAGCTGATTCAATTGCTCAATTCTATTGATAATTTCGCAGCTGAAAATGCAGAGAATTTAGTGAAGGAGTGGATTGCAGCCAAGGAATACAATATGGGGGGCATTATGAATGCTTTCCGTTTGTCTATCGTTGGAGAGCCCAAAGGTCCACACATGTTTGACATCATTGAAGTGATTGGTAAAGTTGAAACAATTACTCGTCTACAAAATGCAATTAATACTATTAATAACTAATACCCCTTTAGGGGTTAGGGGTAGGGGCTAGGGGTTTATGAAAAAAGTTCTCATCATTACATATTATTGGATTCCTAGTGGCGGTGCTGGTGTGCAACGTTGGGTGAAATTTGCCAAGTATTTACGTGAATTTGGATGGGAACCAATCATTTTAACTCCTTCTAATCCAGAATTCCCCTCTATAGATCATTCTTTTGCGAAGGATATCCCTGATGATATTAAGGTTTTAAAAACGCCTATTTGGGAACCTTATAATATTTATCGTAAGTTTGCCAGTAAAAAAGGGGAAGCGATAAATGCCGGCTTTATATCTGAAAATAAAAAGCAAGGCTGGAAGGAGAAACTGTCAATTTGGATACGTGGTAACTTTTTGATTCCAGATCCGCGTCGTTTTTGGATACGTCCTTCGGTCCAGTATCTAAATGATTATCTGCAAATACATGATGTCGATGCAGTAATTACTACAGGTCCTCCACATTCTATGCATTTGATTGGTCTAGGGCTTAAAAAATATCATCCAAACATCCCGTGGATTGCCGATTTTAGGGATCCGTGGACAAATATAGACTTTTACAAAGAGTTGAAATTGACTTGGCTTGCCGATAAAATTCATCATCGTTTGGAGAGAAAAGTTATTCAAACTGCCGATACGGTTTTGGTGGTTTCGCAAGGAATGAAAGATGAATATGCTTTGTTACAACCGAAGAAGTTGGAATTGATTACCAATGGTTATGACGATTCAGATGTATCAAAAAGTGAGGTTTCAATGGATGAAAAATTCTCCATTTCACACATAGGTACCCTTAATGCTGCCCGAAATCCCAAGACCCTATGGAAGGTGTTGAGTGATATTTGTTTAGAAAATGAGAATTTTAAATCTGATTTGCAAATTCAGTTGGTTGGGAAAGTTGATTTTTCGGTATTAGAAGATATTCGTCAACTTGGTTTACAAGATCATCTGCTAAAAATTGATTACCTGACGCATACCGAAGCCATTTCAAAACAACAAAGTTCACAGCTATTGTTATTACTTATCAATCAATCCGACAATGCAAAAGGTATTTTGACCGGTAAGTTTTTTGAATACTTGGCTGCCAAACGACCCATTTTAGGTGTTGGCCCGAGTGATGGTGATGCAGCTGCTGTTTTAAAAGAGACTGGGGCAGGGGTGATGCTTGATTTTGAAGATGTGCTTGCGACAAAAGGTGCAATTTTAAATTATTATT
>CANFFA010000352.1 GCA_947445425.1 Paludibacteraceae bacterium | reverse complement strand
TATTTTTAATTAGAAAAAATTTAAAATTCAGAGTATTATTTTCTTCTATAGGCGATACAATTTTTGGTTGATGTTACGTGTAACGGAAGCGAATTTACTTTATTGTGTGCAATAATCAAAATTTTTTTGGGTACTTTGCATTTAATATGAAGCCTGTATTTAAAAGAGTTTTAGTTGTGGTGTTATTGTTTGCTGTGGCGATGACGCTGCGTTATTTTTATTTGGTGAACAAAAATGAAGCGCTGCCCATCATTAATCCGGCCGATATTAAAAGTAAAGAGTTTATTAGCGATAGTTTGGCTCAAATAAAGAGCAATCATATAATAAGAGATTTCCAACTCATCAATCAAAATGGCGATACTATTACACAGCTAGTTTTTAAAAACAAGATATATATCGCCAACTTCTTCTTCGCTAGCTGTAAAACTATTTGTCCGAATATGAATGGCGGACTCCAAACCGTGTACGACGAATACCAAGGTGACTCTAGTGTTTGCTTTATCTCACACAGTTCACTGCCCCTGGAAGATTCGGTGCCTGTATTAAAGGCGTATTCAGCGCGTTTTGGAGCTCAACTTCCTCAGTGGCAGTTTGTAACAGGAAACAAAAAAGAAATTTACGACCTCGCTCGAAATTTTTATTTGATGGCAGAGACTAAAAATGAGGGCTTAGAATACGACTTTATCCACTCAAGATATTTGGCGCTAATCGATACCCACAAAAGGATTCGTGGGTACTACGACGGCACCTCAACCGACGATGTATCTAAACTTATTGAAGATATCGCAATGTTAAAAAAGGAAAACATTAAATAAAGGTTAAGAAAAAACTGGACTTTTATACTTCTATCCATTATATTTGCCTCCTTCGTTAATTTAAAATACTGATTTACAACATGAGACAACTAAAAATCACCCAGTCGATTACCAAAAGAGACAGTATTACATTAGATAAATACTTACAAGAAATAGGAAAAGAGCTTTTAATAAATGCAGATGAGGAAGTAGTATTAGCAAAGAAGATTCGTGAAGGTGACCAAGCAGCATTAGAAAAGTTAACGAAAGCAAACTTACGTTTCGTAGTTTCAGTAGCGAAACAATACCAAGGTCAGGGAATGACTTTACCCGATTTGATCAACGAAGGCAACTTAGGTTTGATTAAAGCAGCCAAAAGATTTGATGAAACGCGTGGTTTCAAATTTATTTCATACGCTGTATGGTGGATTCGTCAATCTATCATTCAGGCTATCTCAGAACAATCAAGAATGGTGCGTTTGCCTTTAAATAAAATTGGCGCCATCAGTAAAATCAATAAAGGTGCTTCTGCCCTAGAACAGCAATTGGAAAGAGAAGCGAGTGCTCAAGAAATTTCTGAATTCTTGGATTTACCAGAACAAGAAGTTTCTAACGTATTGCACATGAATACACGTCACGTTTCTGTTGATGCTCCTTTTCAAGATGGTGAAGATCACGGTTTGTTAGATGTAATGATTAATGAAGATTCTCCTAAAGCCGATAAAACCTTAATTGTTGAGTCTTTAAGAGCCGAAATCAACCGTTCATTGGCTACGCTTACAGATAGAGAAAGTGAAGTAATTAAAATGTTCTACGGAATTGATGGTTACAGAGAAATTTCTTTGGAAGAAATTGGCGCAAAGTTCGATCTTACAAGAGAGCGCGTTCGTCAGATTAAAGAGAAAGCTATCAAACGTTTAAAAAACAACACTAGAAGTAAGTTATTGAAAACGTACTTAGGGTAATTAATAATATCTTAATTTTGAATCCTCCGTTTATTGACGGGGGATTTTTTTTTACAACTTATGTTAGAATTTCTATCTCAACCATGGCCCTGGTACGTGGCTGGTCCGCTAATCGGATTAATGATACCTCTATTGCTCATTGCAGGCAATAAACCCTTTGGTGTGTCTTCTAGTCTTCGCCATATCTGCGCCGCAGCGCTTCCTAAAATTAGCGACTACTTTAAGTACGATTGGAAAAAGAAAACTTGGAACCTCCTTTTTATTGCAGGAATAGCTTTAGGAGGATACATTGGAGCGCACTTTTTAAGCAACCCAAATGCTATTGATATTTCTGTTGAAACAAAATCTCTATTGAATGAATGGGGAATTAATGACTTCAGCGGATATATTCCATCGGAAATTTTTGCTTGGGAGAATATTAATGCATCTTCTCTTATATTGTTGATTGGCGGAGGATTATTAATTGGATTTGGAACACGCTATGCGAATGGCTGTACTTCTGGACATAGCATTTACGGCTTAGCGCAATTGAGCTGGGTATCGTTGGTAGCAACAATTGGTTTCTTTGTTGGCGGACTCATAGCATCATGGATTATTTTACCTTTAATTTTAGGATAATGAAAAATTTAAAATACTTACTATTCGGAACTGTTTTCGGCATTATACTTTACAAAGCAGAAGTAATTAGCTGGTTCCGTATCCAAGAGATGTTTCACTTTCAAGCCTTCCATATGTATGGTGTAATTGGCAGCGCAGTGGCCACAGGAATGATTTCTATCTTAATCATTAAAAAGAAAAACATCAAAACGATTTCGGGGGAAGTGATTGAAATTTTTCAAAAAGACTACACCAAAGGCACCACCATCGGCGGAGTAATGTTTGGCTTAGGTTGGGCATTTACAGGAGCTTGTCCGGGCCCACTTTTCGCACTTGTTGGAGCCGGATATTGGCCAATAGCCATTGCTTTAGTGAGTGCTATATTGGGGGTATACTTATACGGAATTCTCAAAAACAAATTGCCTCAGTAGAGACAGATAGAATCTGTCTTAAAAAGATTGATTCCGATTAAAATACAAAGGAAGATTTTCTTTTTTAAGACAGATTCTATCTGTCTCTACAAATGGCATACACCAATTACGCCAACTCCCCCCTGTGTGGTCTCAAAGCATCACGCAATAATTTCATGTCTTTTTCTTCTACAGTAATGTAAGCAATATGATATTGGTCATTCATTGCTTCAAAGCCTACTTCGTAAAAAGACAGTTTAGCTCTTTCTCCATACTCTCCCAAGTGAATTTTATGATGTTCGGCAATCCCTTTAGAATCGGGACCTCTAAAGTCCCAAATCAATTTTATTTTTCTTTCCATGATTTTAGTGTAACAAATTCAAAGATAAAATTGTTATCTTAATAATTGGGAGACTAACTTTATTACTACTACACTATGAAGAGAAAATTACTATGTATTCTTACCTTGTGCTTTGCTGTAAAGGCTTATAATCAGAGTCCGAACGCCACCATAACCACCTGGAAAAACGATGCAGCTGGCGCTTATTCATTTATTCATGATGACTACGGAGACAATGCAGTAATTGGTA
>CANFFA010000351.1 GCA_947445425.1 Paludibacteraceae bacterium | reverse complement strand
TCCCTAACAAATCCGAACCGTATTCTACTGAATTGCCTATGGTTATAGATGCATCACCTAGGGGATTTCCTGTTTTTGCATCAAAAAAAAGCAATAGCATTTTACCAGTTCCAAGCTCTTTTGGAGTTGGCTCAGTCACAACAGCTAATGAATCCTGTGCTAATAAAATCGCAGGAAAGAACAGCAATAGCAATATTAGTTGGGTAATACTTTTGTTAATCATTGAGTTAATTCAAAATTATGACTTCTCATTTTGAAAATCACTTTAAAACTTGGCAGTAAAGGTACATATAAATTTGAACCTGCTGTAACATTCTATATCTTTGCTGAATACGAAGAATATTGCAATGAGAATTATGTAAGAATTTCCAACTTTGCAAATTTCAATAGTAAAGACTTCAACCCCTTTTCACCAAAATCAATATCTGCTTTTTCATTTCCATTGACCAAGGTGGTTTCAGTCACTTTACCCACACCGAAAATACCATGTTTTACAAAAGTTCCTACCGGAAGACTACTATTTGTGGAAGGTAAGACGGTGTTGTTATTATTTTCCAATTTGACCAATCGTTTGGGTACAACAGTTGGGGCCATAGGCTCAGAAGGCGTTGATTTAGTAAAAACACCCTTACTAAATCGATTGCGTTCAATTTCCATGTCATCGTCCCAATCACTGACCCTGTTTTGTTTAGATTTAGTCTCTGCTGGCAGGTCAAGATACTGTTTGTCAATATCTTCCAAAAACCTGCTAGGGTTGGAAAAATTAGTTTTCCCATTTCTAAAGCGCGATTTAGAATAACTTATAAAACAGCGATCTTCGGCACGAGTAATCGCCACATAAAAAAGCCGACGTTCCTCCTCCAATTCCCTTTCGCTGGTGCAAAATGGAGAGGGAAAAAGTTCCTCTTCCATACCTACAATAAATACTGATTTGAACTCAAGTCCTTTGGCAGCATGGATTGTCATTAAGGTAATCTTATTCTGATCACTTTCCTTTTCAGTATCCTGATCGGTGAGTAGTGATATTTCTGCTAAATAATCTGGTAGCTTGGTAACTTCCTCTCCATCAATCCGTCTTAATTCACAAAACTCATGAATAGCCTTGAGTAACTCTTGCACGTTTTCTTGCTTACTCATATTTTCAGGAGAGCGGTCGGTAAAAGTATCGCTAATCACACCAGTAGTTTTAACGATACTATTGGCCAGATCATAAGCATTTTGGGTATCTATTTGCTGAGCAAAAACATCTATCATGCTACGAAACTGTGCTAATTTATTAGCAGTCCCAGCATTGACTGGCAAATTATATTTCAACATATCCGTTAATACCTCCCAGGCACTCACCGCATGCAACTGAGCACATTCAAGGACTTTATTTACAGTAGTGTCGCCAATACCTCTTGCAGGATAATTGATGATTCGCTTGAGTGCTTCCTCGTCATTTGGATTACAAATCAATCTACAATAGGCGATTACATCCTTAATTTCTTTCCGTTGGTAGAATGACAGGCCACCGTAAATGCGGTATGGGATACTCTGTTTGCGTAAGGCCTCCTCCATGACCCGTGATTGGGCATTGGTGCGGTACAAAATAGCGATATCCTCATACTGATATTTGTCTTCATGACGTAGGTCGGCAATATTATTTGCCACTACAAAACCCTCTTCGTAATCAGTAAAGACGCTCAGTACTTTTATGCACTCTCCAGTTTCTTTTTCTGAAAAAACATTTTTCTTTATTTGAGCAGTATTTTTATCAATCAGACTATTTGCAGCTTTAACGATGGTTTGTGTAGAGCGGTAATTTTGTTCTAATTTGAATACTTTAGCATTTTTATAGCTATTCTTAAATTGGAGGATGTTGTCAATATTGGCGCCCCGAAAGGAGTAGATACTTTGGGCATCATCACCGACTACACAGATCCTTTCGTGCTGTTCAGCAAGTTTTTTTACAATTAAATACTGAGCAAAATTGGTATCCTGATACTCATCAACGAGTACATATTGAAATATTTGTTGATACTTTTGGAGGATTGCTGGGTGATTACGAAAGAGCACATTTGTTTGTAATAACAAATCATCAAAATCCATCGCATCAGCTTGTTTACAACGATTACAATAGATTTTGAAAATATCTTTAATCATCGGAACCCTGGCATTGGTGTCTGACTTTAATATTTCCGTATTGGCCAAATAGGCATCCGGCGTAATGAGATTGTTTTTCGCAAAGGAAATTTTTGATTGTACAAAACCATGTTTGTATACTTTATCATCCAGCTTCAACTCCTTGACGATGCTTTTGATAAGGCTCTTAGAGTCTGCCGAATCATATATGGTGAAGTTCTTTGTATAGCCAATACATTCAGCCTCAGAGCGTAATATTCGAGAAAAAATGGAGTGAAAAGTACCCATCCATAGGTATCGTGCGGTATTTGCACCCACCATTGTACCGATACGCTCTTTCATTTCTCTTGCCGCCTTGTTGGTAAAGGTCAGTGACAAAATGGATCCTGGAGCAATACCCGTTTTGAGCAAATAAGCTATTTTATAGGTTAATACGCGTGTTTTTCCAGAACCGGCACCAGCAATTACTAAGGATGCACCATCTATATAAGTGACAGCATTACGCTGATTTTCATTGAGTTCATTCAAAAAAGGAAATTCCATATCTAGTCGAATTGTTATGCTTTGGATTTTGGGGTCGAAATTGGGGAATGATGTTCGTTTCTGTCTGCAAAGTTAGCAAATTTTGACGCATACGAACTTAACTAATTCACAATTAATAATTACAGAATTCGGACTAAATTGAATTGAATAAATTGATCCTACACCTGTCGGACTTGTACTTTATAAAAAATAACTTAAATTTGTAGGATCGAATAGATTTTCCTGCAAACTAATTTATTGTAACTGCCTAATAATGAAACAAATTAGCCTAATTATTCTTAAAATAATCGGATGGAAAATAATTGTAAGCATACCCGAACCTCCTAAAAGTGTAATTTGCATAGCACCTCATACCAGTAATTTTGATTTTTTTATTGGGCAACTCTTCAATGGAGCGATGGGTAGAAAGTCTCATTTTTTGATTAAGGCATCATGGTTTTTCTTTCCGATAAATTTAATTCTTAAAGCGATGGGAGGAATTGCTGTTGATCGCTCTAAAAAAAATTCAGTTACGGACCAAATGGCGCAGGAATTTAAAAATCATGAGCTTTTCCATTTGGCAATTACTCCTGAAGGTACTCGAAGCTTGGTAGATAGATGGAAATTGGGCTTTTATTATATTGCAGTGAAGGCCAATGTACCCATACAATTAGGGTATGTTGATTATGCAAAAAAAGAGATGGGCATTACGGAACTTCTATACCCTTCAGGTA
>CANFFA010000350.1 GCA_947445425.1 Paludibacteraceae bacterium | reverse complement strand
TGGTGGGTAATTGGGATCAATTGATTCAAATTGGGAAGGAAGCGATTTCACAAGATATTGATTATAAAAATCTTCGGAAAAGAATGGGTTATGCCTATTTTGTGAAAGGTGAGTATTATGCTGCTGAGCATGCGTATGAAAAGGCACTTAATTTCGACCAATCAGATACAGATGCTCGAATCTACCTTTATTATTGCGGCTTGAATACAGGCGATAATACATTTGCAAGCTACCATGCGAATAAATTATCACTTGAGGAGCAGAGTAAGTTGGGTATAAAACAATTTAAAATACTTGATGCCATTGACTTAGAATATAATTACAAATCAAATAATTCGGTATCAAGTTCACGCTCCAATCCTAATTATTATCGAGCAGGCATTCGAACGCAATTGAGTAATAGGCTTTCACTTTATCAATCCGCCTCGCAGTACAACCAGACCCTTAATACAACGCTTGCTATTAAACAAAAGGAGTATTATGGCGCTTTAAATGGCATCCTCAATGCTCGGGTGACAGTAGATTTAGCCTATCATTATTTGTATACGGATCTTCAATCTACAACTTATTCTAATCAAATGACTGGGAATTTGTATTTTGCAAAACTAAGTACTAAGCTAAATCGTTTTAATTTTGCAATTAACGCCTCTACTATGGCATTAGACACCGCAAATTCGAAACAGCTTGGACTAAGTGCTGGGTACACTTTAGAAGGACCAAACAATGTACATTTAAACAGTTCATTGGTTAGAGTGATTCAGACAGCTAACAATCGTTTTGTATTTTCACAATCCATAGGTCTTCAATTATTTAAACCATTGTGGGTAGAAGGAAGTATAAGTTTTGGAAATTTAAAGAATTATACTGACAACAATGGACTGTATGTCTATAATTCCTCTGATGCCACTACTTTTAGAACTGGTTTGACAACGCTGTACACCCTTAGCCCCAAAATCACTTTGGTAGGAAACTATACTTTCGATAAAAAAGAATTAAATAATTCATCAACAATAACTAATTACAATCAACATTCATTATCAGGAGGACTCATATGGAAATTTTAAAAAAGATCTCACTTGCCGCTAGTTTCACACTTCTATTCACCTGTGCTGTAGCGCAGAACGGTTCGGTAACGCAAGCTGCATTTGCCAAAAGCTATGTTTCTGAACAAGCTGCCAATTACACTGGTGCTATCAATGACTTAAAAGCAGTGTACAAAGAAGACAACTACAATGTCAATTTACGTTTGGGATGGTTGAATTATATGGCCAAGCAGTACACCGAATCAGTAAAACTGTATAACATTGCTATTGCCTTGAAACCTTATGCTGTAGAAGCTCGCTTTGGATGCATTAAGCCGCTAAGTGCATTGGAAAATTGGGAAAAGGTAAAAGCACATTACCTCCAAATACTTAAAATTGATCCACAAAATACTGTGGCCAATTATTGGTTGGGAGTAATCCTTTATAACAATAAAGATTATGTGAGTGCGGTCAATCATTTTGGTAAAAACGTAAACCTCTATCCTTTGGATTATGACTCCACGGTGATGCTAGCATGGGCCAAGTTAAACAGTGGAAAACAGGCTGATGCCAAGGTAATGTTTGCCCAAGCATTAATCATTCGCCCAAATGATGCCTCAGCACTGGCAGGATTGAAATTGATAAAATAGAATTCAGATCTTTACCTTAGAAAAGCAAGAATACTTTATATTACAAAAACAAAGGTCGTTATGACTGTAAAGAATTGAACTCTTTATTGTCATAGCGACCTTTGTTATTCTAATATTTATCTATCCAACCATTCCCTAAACTCTGCTGTTCTCGCAGTACTTACCAAGGTTTCATCTGTAGCAAGCGGTTCTAAAATCAATTTTATTCGGCTTTTCGACAACATTGATATCTTTTTGATAGATTCAAAGGCTATGAAGTATTGACGGCTGATCCTGAAAAAATCCTTTGGGGATAAAAGCTTTTCTAGCTTATCAAGTGACAGATCAACACCATAAGTTTTGCCAGAATGCGTCGTCAGAAAAGTTGATTTTTCTACTGAATAGAAGTAAGCTATTTCAGAAGTTTGAACTGAAACAATCTGCTCACCAACATAAACTAGAAAACGTTGTTTAAATTCTCGCTTCTCTTCATCAAGTAATGTAACCAATTTTGTTAAATCTATCGGGCTCTGCTGCTGACTAAGTTTATTGAACTTATCAACACTTTTTTGCAACTTTTCTCTACTGATGGGTTTCATTAAATAGTCAATACTGTTTAATTCAAATGCCTTAATAGCATATTCATCGTAAGCAGTTGTAAAAATAACAGGACAATTAATCTCTACAGTTTTGAAAATCTCAAAACTTAAGCCATCCCCCAATTGTACATCTAGCATTACCAAATCGGGTTGTATACCAGACTTAAAAAAAGCAATGCTCGACTCAATACTATCACACTGCTCAATAATCTCAAAGTTTGTAGAAATCTCCAACAACAATTTCTCCAATCGTTTTGCTGCAGGACGTTCGTCTTCTATGATGAGTACTTTAATCATGGTTTATATTACAAATTACAATTTCAAAAGTAAATACTATTAATTTCTTTTAAATCATTTTAGCACCAAGCCTGCTTATCTTTAGTAACTCATTATTTCGCTTTTCCACTGTTGAGTTTTTAATTGGGCCAACAAATGAAACTTTAACTGGTTTAATCCCACAAAACTCCAGTGTGCATTTTTTGAGTTGATTCACACTAGGTTGATTGAACCAAAATTTGTAGAACCACGCAGGAGAATCAAGTGTAGTGATGATTCGAGCAGTTTTTCCCGTAAGTAATTTATCCCACCAGGGTGAATTCTCACGGTATTGAAAAGTAATCCCCGGCAAAAAGCAGCGATCGATAAAACCCTTGGTAATCGCAGGTAAACCACCCCACCAAACGGGATGCACCCAAACCAAATGATCGGCCCACTTGATTTTTTCTATCGCATCCACCAAATCAGGTTCAAGTTCTGTTCTTTTTTGATAACCCATTTGTAAGTTTGGATTAAATTGTAATTCAGCAATCACAATCTCCTTTACTTCAGCACCAGCACTTTTAGCTCCATCACGATAAGCTTCAGTCAAAGCAAAGTTAAAACTATCCAAATTAGGATGTCCATTGATAATTAGTATCTTTTTCATGCGTAAATAATTGTTTTTTAGTAGTCGCATGGAACTCGCATGCCAATTTTCATGGTCTTTGGTGAATACTCGTATTCATGCTCGTTTCATGCTAACTTATTATTTTGTTTTAATTAAAGGAATAGTGACCCTAAAATATTCTTCACTTGATTCTATTTTAATTGGCTCATCACTAATAAATCGGAATCGCCCTTCAATATTCTTCAATCCCTGACCTG
>CANFFA010000349.1 GCA_947445425.1 Paludibacteraceae bacterium | reverse complement strand
GTGATGGCTATTGAAAAAACAGACAAAGTATGCACAAAGGATCACAATTCATGAATAGTAATATTAATAAAATTACTACTTATTGCATCTAAACTTCCACAGTTTAGCACTTGTAATTGCATGCTAGATTTCGTAACATTATAGAAAATTAATTGCTAGGCTAAAAGTACTTTCAAGAAATATCCAAATCAATTTTAACTATTTACAGAATCGAAATTTAAACATAAAACTGATGAAGTACCTAATGATTTGACTTTAGTTCCACACGAATTCCTAGTTCTTTTATTAAAAAGAACAAATTCAGTAGAATACAGTCGATATGATACATAAACACCTATTCTACCCAGTAGGTTCAGTGAATGATTTTAACAGAATTTTTAAATGGCTATTAAAAAACTAATCATCAAAATGAAAACAACTAAATTTTTAGCATTAATAATGTGCATAACATTCAGTGCTTCACCAACCTTTGCAGCCAAAACGACGAATGCTTCAAACCCTTCAGCTGCCGAAAGCGCTTTGACCAAAGATGAAGTGACAACATTAAATGCACGAGTTATAGAAATCCGTGATATGGATAAATCTGATTTAACAAGTTCAGAAAAGAGTGATCTTAAAAATGAATTGAAAGATATAAAAGAAACCATGAAAAATGATCCTTATATTTATATCGGGAGTGGTTCACTCATTATCATTCTAATCTTATTGATTATACTTTTGTAGTTAAAAGTGATCAAAATGCCGTCTTGTAATGCAAAGTGGATTATCTTAATAAACTATATTCAAATATGTTACCAAAGATATTCCACTTTCTTTCAACTCGTTTTAGGCAATTGCTTAGTGCTTGTTTGTTATGTGTCGTTTTTTTAATGACTGCCAGTTCGCAAACCTACTTTCAACAGGGTCTTAGCTATAAAATTGATGTAACGCTCAACGATAAGCTCCACAGCTTAAGTGCTTTTGAAAGAATAGAATATACCAACAACTCTCCTGACACGCTTCGGTTTTTATATTTTCATTTATGGCCCAATGCATATTCCGATAACAAGACTCAATTGGGCAAACAGATTTTCCAACTAAAAGGGAAACAAAAACTATTCGAAGATCCTGAATTAGCAGGTTATATTGATTCGTTGAATTTTAAAATAGATAGTATAGGTGTACAGTGGAATTATTTACCCAACCAAATTGATATTTGCAAAATAATGCTCAACACACCGCTTTTACCCCATGGGAAAATTGTATTAACCACTCCATTTCATGTAAAAATACCCAAAGGCGTCACATCACGATTGGGTCACATCGATCAATCCTATCAAATTTCGCAATGGTTTCCAAAACCAGCTGTCTACGATCAGAATGGTTGGCAGCCTATGTCATACCTCGATCAAGGAGAGTTTTATTCCGAATTCGGTACATTTGAAGTAAATATCACTTTACCTAACAATTACACTATAGGTGCATCGGGGGAACTTCAGAATAAAGAAGAGCTAGTAAGACTTGACTCACTTGCTAATGACACTGTATGGAAATGTATCGCTATGCTAGGAAAAGCAAAACATTATAGCTCATCAAAGCAATGCAAAACATTACAATACAAAGCTAGCAACATGCACGACTTTGCTTGGTTTGCTGATAAGGAATTCAATGTAATGCAAGGCAAAGTTGTATTACCTGAGTCGGGCAAGCTGGTAACAACCCAAGTATTGTGTACGCATCGACAATCGAGACTTTGGTTCAAATCACTAGAATACTGCAATGCGGCCATCCTAGAATTCTCTAAACTGATCGGCGATTATCCCTATGCTACGTTCACAGTAGTTCAGAGTGCTTTAAGTTCGGGATTGGGAATGGAATATCCGGGTATCACGGTCATTGGCACAAGCAAAAATGCATTTACACTCGATGAAGTCATTAGCCATGAAATTGGACACAGTTGGTTTTTTGCGGCACTAGGCTCCAATGAAAGGCGCTATCCTTTTATGGATGAAAGCATTACGAGCAATTACGAGAAGCGACATCTGACGAATAAATATCCTGACAAGAAACTATGGGAAATCATATTGAATAAAGAACAACAGGCTAAATTCCTACATGCAGATAAAACTCCAGCTAAACAATTGCCCGAACTTTCATGGCTAATTCCTGCACGCAACAACAATGAACAAGCCGTGAACCTTATGGCCACTGACTATAATCAGATGAATTACAGTCAGATGATCTATAATAAAGGAAGTATGGGGTTTCGGTATCTAAGAGCCTATATGGGTGATTCGCTTTATGATGTCTGCATGAGAGATTATTACAAAAAATGGAAATTCAAACATCCACAACCGGAAGACCTTCGTACTGTTTTTGAATCGCACAGCAATAAAAACTTGAGTTGGTTTTTCGATGATTTAATAGGGACTACGAAAAGGCTCGATTATAAAATTATACGCATCGAGCAACAAAGGATACTCGCAAGAAACAAGGGAGAACTTGTTTCACCTTTGGTTATAGGAGGCTTATTGGGCGATTCAGTTTGTTTTGAAATATGGCAGGAGGGATTCAGCGGAGAGAAATGGATAGACTTTCCAAAGGGGAATTATAGCGAATTAAAGATAGACCCAAATCATGTTAGTCCTGAATTATATAGACTGAACAACAATATTCGAACCACTGGGATTTTCCCAAAAGCAGATCCTATCGTGCCGCAACTCCTGTTTGGAGTAGAGCATCCAGAGAAACACGCCTTAATGTTTATCCCAGCAGTAAACTGGAATTACGAAAACGGTTTTATGATGGGTATCGCTTTATACAATGGCGTTTTAATCCCCAAACCCTTCGAATACATTGTCATTCCATTGTATTCGTACAATAACTCAAGCTTAGCTGGTTATGGAAAACTATCGTACAATATAACGCCATACAATAATTTTATTCAGCTGGCAAAAGTATCAGTAGAAGGGACACGCTTTGGATCTCCTGGTAATCATAATTTTCAGAAACTAACAACAGGAGTGAACCTATTTTTCAGACCGATAATGACCATTGATCCAATACGTCAAAGTATATATGGACGATTTACACTTGCTTCTGATTTGATTCAAATTGAGAATGCAATGCCTGCAAAAATGAAACCCTATTTACAACTTGGCTATAACTATGAAAATATAAGCTTAGTGAACCCTTATAAACTGTTGGTTAGTTTCGAATCTGGAGAATTCTTTCAAAAAGCAAGCCTTGAATATAATTACAAACTAAGTTATATAGTGTCTGAACGGAAATTAGTATCGTGTTGAATATGAGGATATACCTCTTTAATTTGACCGTTGAATAATTTTACCATTCGCTTAAAATTATAGGTCAAATGCTTGATTAATAGCTGAATATTGATTATCTTTGAGTAGAAATAGAC
>CANFFA010000348.1 GCA_947445425.1 Paludibacteraceae bacterium | reverse complement strand
ATGCAAAAGTGCTAAGACGCAAAGAAATTCACATACTGTATATCTGAACTTTGCGTCTTCTAAACTTAGCGTTCTTGGCGTTCAAAAATATTAAAACAACTTATCGGAGTAGTCTCGATAATACGACATTATATTGTTCGAATTACTTAGAATAAGTATTCAAACTAATTACAGCAAAAAAAACAACAAGTCCCTCTAAATCTTCTGATTAGAGGGACTTGTTGTTTTATGATACTAAGTAATGGGGAATAAATAATATCCTATTATTTATTTAATGGAACGCGGATTTACACAGAAAATACGGATAAAAAAAACGGATCTATAATTGACTACGTCAATTGATTCTGCGCTTTAATCAAAAATGCTTGCATTTTTTTAAATCCGTTTTCAATCCGTCTAGACCGTGTAAATCGGCGTCCCATTTTCTTCTAAAATAGAACATTATATCTGTCTCATTACACATAAAGAGGGAATTTGTTTAAAGTAGAATCTATCTTTTATTCAATTGACTTCTTTCGAAAGTAAACGTTTGCTCTTTTGTTTCAAATGCAACAAAATGACTATCGCAAGAAGTCTAATAAATTCGTCGTCTAAACTCCGCACAAATCAGCGCAGTTGCCACACCAACGTTGAGTGATTCTGAGCAGGCCACACCCAATGGAAAACTTGGAATTAACAATTTATGATTTATAATTTGCTCTATTTCAGCAGAAATTCCATTTCCTTCATTTCCCATCACCACAATTCCATTTTTTGTCAAGGTTTCAGTGTAAACATCATTTCCATCCAAAAAAGTGCCATAAATTGGAATGCTCTTTTTACATTCCATTATAAATTCAGGAAGATTTACCACATGCACCCTCACCCTTGCCAAAGCTCCCATGGTAGCTTGTACTGTTTTTGGACTAAAAGAATCTGCGCAATGTTCCGAGCAAAATACATCACGAATACCAAACCAATCAGCAATTCGGAGTATGGTTCCGAGATTTCCAGGATCTTGAACATCATCCAAAGCGAGGCTTAAATTTTCAGATAACTGTTCAATATCCCATTCATACTTAGGCTTTTCAAAAACTGCAATTAGCCCTTGTGGCGTTTTCAAGTTTGATATTTTCTTAAACTCCTCCGCTTGAATCCCTATAATTTCGTCGGCCTGAATCCCAGGATGGCTCATCAACCAATCTTCTGTTGCAATGAGTATTTTACAATTAAAGCTAGGTATAAGATCCAAGATCAGCTTAGGCCCTTCTGCAACAAAAAGTCCGAGTTCGTCCCTCTGTTTTTTTTTGAGCAAGCTGTTGATTAATTTAATTTTCGGTTTTGATAGCACTATAAATTAGTTTAAGTGATTAGAACAATATAATGTCGTATATTCTGGTCTACTCCAATAAGTCATTTTGATATTTTTGAACGCTAAGAACTCTAAGTTTTGAAGTCGCAAAGTTCAGATATACAGTATGTAAATTTCTTAGCGTCTTAGCACCTTTGCATCTTTGCGTTAAAAAGTATTTTTTTGAGCGTACAAAATAATACGACATTATATCAATTGCATTACTTATATGGATAAATAGAATCTTCCAAGGTTTTGTTTTTGATTCTTGGCAATCAGATAATTGAAAGTTTAATAGCACAAAGCTAACAAAGAAAACGATAAAAAGCTATATTTGCATAATATTTTAAAGTCTTTATTTTATTTTTTGCATTGTCTATGAATCTTAGTAGATTTGGGTATTTCTTTATCGTTTTATTACTTCTTTCAGCTTGTAGGAGTACTAAGTTTGTACCAGCCAATGAGTTTTTATTGGACAAGGCAAAAATAAAAATAGACAATAAAAAAATAGATCCTGCTGAACTAAAAACCTACCTTCGACAAACACCCAATGTCGCCATCCTCTGGCTATTCCGCACCCAATTGGGCATCTATAATCTGGCGGGAAAAGACAGCGCCAATTGGCTGAACAAAACCCTCAAACGCATTGGAGAAGAACCAGTAATCTATAGTCCCACCTTAATGTCCATGTCAGTACAGCAATTGCAAAAAGCACTCGAAAACAAGGGCTATTTACTTGCTAAGGTACAAAGTGATGTAAGCTTTAAAGACAATAAAGCCAGCGTAATTTACACCGTTAATACGAACAAAGCTTATACTTTACGCAATTATACCATAGACCTTCCGCATGATACCCTAGTAGCTTATGCTCACGATAAACTACGCTCGCTTGTTAAACCCAATATGCTATTCAACATCGACATCCTTAATGCTGAACGGGAGCGAATTGCCCTTCGCTTTAGACGTAGGGGTTATTATAATTTCAATAAAGAGATGTTGACTTACACGGTTGACACAGCATTAAATTCTTTTAAAGTTGATGTCACCCTGCAATTGAAATCGAGTATCTCAGAAGCAGGAGATTCGCTTTTGAAAACAATTTTAAAACCCTTTAAGATTAACAAGGTAATTTTTCAAACCAATTTAAACAATTCCTCCAACAGCAATCTTCCAAACGAACAAATCATTAAAGAGCCAATTGATACGGTTTCTTTTAGAAACTTTATATTAATCAGCACAAAAAAGAAGCGCATTAAATTGGATGCATTGGTTCAAAACGATTTCATAGAACCTGGCCAAGCCTTCAGTGATCGGGATGTTGATAGAACCTATCAAGCACTCAACTCATTAGCACCAGTCAAATATGTAAACATTAGCTTCAAACAATTGAAAGACAGTCTCTTGGACTGTAATATTGTTGTAGCGCCTTCTAAACCTTATACCATTTCTACAGAATTAGAAGGTACCCGTACAGGAGAGTATTGGGGAATGGCTGGAAAAATAAATTCATTGCACAGAAATGTTTTTAACGGTGCCGAAAGCTTATCACTACAAGCTAGAGCTGCTGTAGAAAAGCAAAATACACTTTGGGCACAGGAGTGGGGATTACAAATTGGACTGAAATTTCCACGCTTGATGGCGCCACTGCTCAGCTACGATTTTAAACGCAACATGCATGTGAATACAGAATTCATTAGTTCTTACAATTCACAATTTCGACCTGGAGAATTTACCACCAGAAACATCGGTGGAGGAATGAAGTATTCTTGGATAAACGGGAAATACACAAATAGCTATCAACTGTTTGATCTCAGCTATGTCTATTTTCCTGAAATATCAACTGGTTTTAGGAATACATATTTGAATGTTGCTGCCCCAAAATTCAATCCTGCCAACTACCAAGATCACTTCATTATGCGCATGGGCTATGCGGGATCGTACACCAATGCCAGCAGCAGTAGAACTTTGCAAAGTTATTCAGCCTCCAGGTATAGCATTGAAACTGCTGGTAATGTGATGTATGCATTGGATAAACTACTCGGTAGCGAAAAGAAAAATGGCTATTATACACTTT
>CANFFA010000347.1 GCA_947445425.1 Paludibacteraceae bacterium | reverse complement strand
TTGGATATGTTCAAACATCCTGCCAATCAGAAAAATATAGAATATCTTAAATCTATAGGAAACTATATTATTGACCCAGGTAGTGGCGAATTGGCAAGCGGATTGGATGGTAAGGGTAGGATGGAAGAACCAGAAAATATAGTTCGATTTTTGGATGACTATTTTACGGCAAAGCCTTTGTTGGGCAAAAAGATATTAATTACTGCTGGACCTACTTTTGAAAAGCTTGATCCTGTCCGTTTTATAGGGAATTATTCAACGGGTAAAATGGGTTTTGCTTTAGCTGAAGTTTTTGCAAAGCAAGGTGCCAAAGTGACACTCGTTGCTGGCCCTGTTCAGTTAAATACTATACATGCTGGAATTGAACGTGTAGATGTTGAATCTGCGAATGATATGTATCATGCAGTAATGAGTCGTTTTGAATCCATGGATGGTGCTGTGTTATGTGCAGCTGTTGCTGACTTTACACCTTCTCAGGTTGCCAATCAAAAGATGAAAAGAGAGAAGGAGAATCTCGTTTTCGATTTGTCGCCAACAAAAGATATTGCAGCTTTTGTTGGTGCAATAAAGCAGCCAAGCCAATTTTTAGTTGGTTTTGCACTTGAAACGACAGATGAAGTTTCAAATGCAATTAAGAAAATTAAAAGTAAAAATTTAGATTTCATTGTGCTAAATTCTTTGCAAGATTCACAAGCTGGGTTTGGTTTTGATACCAATAAAGTTACGGTTATACATCGTTCAGGTTCTATAAATGAGTATGAATTGAAGGATAAAATTGCTGTTGCTTTTGATATTGCTGCAGAACTATCAAACTTAATTAATGAGTAATATGAAAAATTTGATTTTTATAGTCACTTTCATTTTTTCAAGCATTTATATTCATTCTCAAGAGTTGAATTGTAAAGTTATTGTTAATTCTGATAAAGTTCCTGAAGTACAAAAGTCCATATTTAACACTTTGCAAAAGTCAATCACTGAATTTGTGAACAATCGGAAATGGAGTGAAATGACTTTTGCCAATACTGAGCGAATTGAATGTACTTTTTCTTTGTTTATTAATAAGTTTGATAATGAGTCTTTTACGGCAGAGATTCAAATTCAATCACGTCGTCCAGTGTATAATTCTACATATTTTAGTCCTCTTATAAATTTTAGAGACAATAGTTTTGTTTTTAATTACAAAGAGTCTGATCAAATAGAATTTAACCAAAGTAATATAACTTCAAATTTATCTGCTGTTTTAGCCTATTATTCTTATATGGTATTGGGTTTTGATATGGATAGTTATTCTAATTTGGGCGGTTCCTCATTTTTTCAGTCGGCTGAAAGTATTGTGAATGCCGCTCAAGGTGGAAGTTTAGGGCCGGGTTGGGATGTCTCTTTTAAAAATTCGAACAATCGTTATACATTGATTAATAACATAATGGATGAAGCGTTTAAAAAATTCAGAGTTTTCTTTTATGAATATCATCGCTATGGATTAGACGGAATGTCTGAAAATGTAGTGAACGCAAGGGCTAGAATTTCTGATGGTATGCCGTTAATTCGTGAAGCCAATCGGGCTAGGCCTTTATCAATTTTAATTACATCATTTTTGCAGGCAAAAGACGATGAATTAATCAATATATTTTCAAAAGCCACTCCAAAAGAGAAAACTGATGTGGTTCAAATACTTACTGATGTTAATCCCACACAAGCCACGCGATATGAGAAAATATTGAAATAATTCATAATTCGCTTTATTAATAAGTTGATTATTAATTTTATATTTATCCGTGTAGTTTCCTTTATTTTTTTATAAGTTTAGGTCATGTTAAAATCCCTCTATATATCTAATTATGCCTTGATTTCAGAACTTAATATTAGTTTTGATGGAGGATTTTCGGTTATAACCGGTGAAACGGGTGCCGGAAAATCTATAATACTTGGTGCTCTTTCACTAATACTTGGACAAAGAGCAGATAATAAATCTATTAAGCTTGATGCTGAGAAATGTGTGATAGAAGCTACTTTTGATATTTCATCTTATTCTCATCTTGAGGAATTCTTTGTTCAAAATGACTTAGATAAATCAGATCAAAATTGTGTGATACGAAGAGAATTGACCAATCTTGGTAAATCTCGTGCCTTCATAAATGATACACCAGTTTCGCTGAACTTGATACGTGATTTGAGTAATCGTTTGTTGGATATTCATTCACAGCATGAAAATTTATTACTCTCAAATGAAGGATATCAACTTGATGTAGTAGATACTGTGGCACAGAATAATGCTATTTTATCTACCTATCGTGAGGTTTATATACGATGGAAAGCTTTGCAATCAGAATTAGCACTTTTGAAGAAAACTGCCGAAAAACAGTTAGCGGATTTAGATTATGTTCAGTTTCAATTTCAACAACTTACGGATGCAAATTTGTTAGAGAATGAACAACAAGAACTAGAATCGGAGCAAGATACTTTGAGTCATGCGGAAGAGATAAAGTCTGAATTGCAAAAGGTTCAACAATTTTTGGTAGAGGAACATGCAGCTTTGTCAATGTTAAAGGATAGTGTGTCCGCTATTGCTAAAATTAAGAAATTTATTCCTGATGGTGAGGCTTGGCATGAACGCTTGCATTCTGCCTTTATTGAGCTAAAGGACATCACAGATGAAATGAGTTCTTTTGAAGAAAGTGTTGAATTCAATCCTACTCGTTTGGAATGGGTGCAGAATAGGTTGAGTGAGCTTTTTAGCTTGCAAAAAAAATACAAAGTAAGTACTGTCCAAGAACTCATTACTTTAAGAGATGGCTTTGCAATGCAATTGCAACGAATTGATTCTTATGATGATGATATTTTAGCATTGAAGGGTGAAATTGAATTGGCATTGGTGGAGTTGAAGGCTGAAGCCTTGAAGTTAACAGAAAGTAGAATTGTTGCTTGTCAACCAATTGAAAATCATTTGATTGAGCAATTGACTAAATTGGGCATGCAAAATATCCAATTCCAAGTTGAAATCACCCCATTAAATGATTTTTCAGAAAATGGAAATGATGAAGTGCAATTTCTTTTTTCGGCTAATAAAAATCGTGCTGTTCAGCCAGTTACTCAAATTGCATCAGGAGGGGAGATTTCGAGAGTTATGCTTTCAATTAAATCTTTGATTGCTCATAAATCTGATTTGCCCACTATTATTTTTGATGAGATAGATACTGGTGTTTCTGGTGAAATAGCTCATAAAATGGGTGAAATTATGCAGGCCATGAGTGTTGATATGCAGGTGCTTACGATTACCCATTTACCGCAGATTGCAGCAAAAGGAGCAAATCATTATCGTGTTTATAAAGACGATAGTGGTGCTCAGACCCAAACCCGTATCGTAAGGCTTAGCGCTGAGGATAGGATAGTCGAATTGGCTCAGATGCTGAGTGGGAAGAAT
>CANFFA010000346.1 GCA_947445425.1 Paludibacteraceae bacterium | reverse complement strand
TTTCAAAGCTTTTGCTAACGTTATTGAATTACAAAAATCGGTAAAACCCCAAAAAAATGATTTATCAGCATTTCACAATGCAGCATTTGCAGCGTATTATGCTAAAGAGTTCAAAGAATCATTAACTTATTTCAATACATTAATTGATTCTAACTACAATAAGCAAAGAAGTCTTACTGAATACAAAAGAAGCATCGTTAGGGTTAATCTTGAGTTAGGCGACACCACTGCTGCACTTAGCAAGCTTAATAAATACAATGAAGGCGACACAGTAGTAGAGTTTTTGAAAGAGGAAGTTTCCATCTTATTGGCTCAAAACAAACAAAAAGAGGCTTTAACAAGAATGCAAATTTTGGTGGACAAAAAATTGAACGATCCAATTATTTACGAAAATATCGCTAAGATCTATCAGCAAATGGATGAGTATGAATTATCTAAACAATTCTACACTGAAGTGCTTAAATTAGATGATGGCAAAGCTGATTCTCATTACGGACTGGGTGCATTGCTAGTAATTGAGGCCAATAGATTGTCGGGCGAAAAACAGAAAGCTAAATTAAAAGAAGCAATTCTTGAACTTGAAATAGCTCGCCAACTGGCACCTAAGGACAGTGATACACTTAGGGCCTTATACCAAATTTACAATAACCTTGGCATGACTGAGAAAGCAGCTGAAATTAAAGCCATACTCTCTAACCAATAACATGGGTATTTTACAGAGGATATTTCACAATTGGTTGATTAAAGGTAGATGGATTTTAATGCTGTCGTTAGTGTTGTCGATGGCTCTTGCAGCTGTCACCTTCTTTCAAAAACAACCTAAAAAATACGAGGCCCACATCTACGGATGTACCACTTTATTGAATTTTCAATCGATGTTTGATTATTACGGTCCAATTTTAACCGGAATGAAAACGGGCAGAAAAGACATCGCTGCCAAATGTTTAGAATTAAAAGAAAGTGATTTGCGTTATGTAGATGCTATTATTGTTGACCATATAAATCAAGTTGTTGAAGAAGCTGATATTCGTTACGAATTCACCTTAGTTGCAATCTTCAGAGAAGATACTTTGGGTAGTCACAAACTAGAGCAAGCTCTTCTTGGATTCTTAAAAAAGAATACTTTTTTAGTTACCAAGAGTGCGCAAAAAATGAAAGCACTTGCCGACAATAAGCAGATTTTACAAAACGAAATACAACGCGTTGATTCAATACTCAATTCCTTTAACAATAAAAATACCGAGTATTATGAATCTTTACGCCAAAGAAGAGTTGATTTAATGTTGCAGCTAAATCAGTATCTAGAAAAAAACAATGAGTTTTATGATGTCAAGGTCTTTTACGGTTTCGATAAAACAGGTAAATGGGTAAGTGATGAAGTTAAATGGCTAAAATTGTTGATTTACTATTTGATAGCTTCAGTTATCATCACTTTTGTATTAGCTATAGTAAGAGACATGGCCGTGCTAAGAGATATAAAATCTGGACTCAAGAAATCGGGGATGATTTAAATATCATCCACCAAGTGATTGGTAAATCGCGAAGGAGTATTTAGTAATAGGATATTCATTCCTTAAGTGGAGTAAATTCAGTTTGAATTGTGATGGAGAGGAGATAGATCCTTAGTTATTTGCCTTTGGTTTTCTCTAAATTTCTATTTAACATAATATTAATTATAAGACAGTAGTATTTATCGAAAGGCCCGTGAAATATAGGTTCTTGATAAATGAATTATCTTTTTCGCTTATTCTTAGGCTTTTTTCCCGATTGAAATTTCGCTTCTTTTTCTCTGCGTTCTTTCAACCATTTTGGAATACTGTCTTGAACCGTTTGTCCGGCCGACTGAAATCCTTTTCTAGAATCCGACTCCAACAACTTATCCAATAAGTCTTCGCGCTTCAAAGCTTTCAATCTTTGAGCTATCTTAGGTTTATTCTCGGGTTTGTACCAGAAAAAGAAAATGTTTTGGTCTTTCTTTTCGTCACGCGCTATGGCTGCATCAACCTTTTGCAATGTGTATGGATGATATCCTGAGTAAAATATTTCTGTAGCCACTGTCATTGGCGTTGGCGTAAAATCCTGAACTTGCTCTAATTTGAATCCTAATTCTTTTGTTTCTGCAGCCAACTCAGCCATATCTTCTTCGGTGCTGCCAGGATGACTCGATATAAAATACGGAATCAAAGGCTGATCTAATCCATGTTTTTTATTGATGGCATCGTATTTCTTCTTAAACTCTTTAAAATGTTTAAAGGAAGGTTTACGCATGATTTTCAGAGTGTTATCTGCCGTATGCTCAGGCGCAACTTTAAGTCGACCACTAATATGTCTCCGAACCAACTGATCCATATAAGCATCAATACTATCGTCAGCATTCTTGTTGTAACTTGGCGTTAACAAGTCGTAACGAATTCCGCTTCCAACAAACGCTTTCTTCACCAAAGGATGTGCATCCACCTTTTTATATAAGTCAATCATGGGTTGATGACTCGTATCTAAGTTTGAGCAAACTACTGGATGAATGCACGACGGACTCACACATCTTTCGCAAATAGCTTCATCGATACCTTTCATCTTGTACATGTTGGCCGACGGACCGCCTAAATCACTAATGTACCCTTTGAAATCAGGCATATTCACTACTTCTTCAACTTCTTTCAAGATAGATTTCTCTGAGCGACTGGCAATAAACTTACCTTGATGCGCCGAAATGGTACAAAAACTACAACCCCCAAAGCAACCTCTATGCATATTGATAGAGAACTTAATCATATCAAAAGCCGGAATCGGTCCGCGCGCTTTGTACTTAGGATGCGGCAATCTAGTATAAGGTAAATCAAAAGAATGATCCATTTCTTTCTCCGTCATTGTTTTAAATGGTGGATTGATTAACAGGGTTTTAGAGCCAATCTTTTGAAGTATTCGTCGAGCATTAAGCTTATTCGATTCTTGTTCTACAATCTTAAAATTCGAACTATATCTTTTCTTGTCTGTTAAACATTCATCATGAGAAACCAACTCAACATCATCCCATCTTTTGTTTTTGGGCAGTTCCTCATCTTCTTGAACAATGATAGAAGTTTGAGGTACTGTTTTCAATGATTCGAAAGGAACACCTTTCTTTAATAAATCAACTATGTGACGCAAAGGCTGCTCACCCATGCCATAAACCAACATATCGGCGCCGCTGCTTTCTAAAATTGAAGGCATCAACTGGTCGCTCCAATAATCGTAATGTGTTACTCTTCTTAACGATGCTTCAATACCTCCTAATAAAACAGGTACATCAGGAAAAAGCTGTTTAAGTATTTTGGTGTACACTGTGCATGCGTAATCGGGTCGGTAACCAGCTTCACCGCCTGGAGTATAGGAATCAGAAGATCGTTTTCTTTTAGAGGCTGTATAATGATTCACCATAGAATCCA
>CANFFA010000345.1 GCA_947445425.1 Paludibacteraceae bacterium | reverse complement strand
GCTGAAATATACCAATCTTGCAGAAGCGAAAAAGAGATTGTTGACCAATTCGACTTACTACAAAAGGAATTAGACCAACAGATAAACAATAAAATTCTTTCAACTAGGGAAAAGCTGCTTGCTAACTTTGATGATGAAGTAGTTGAAAAGTTGAAAATTAGACTTAAAGAAAGCAAGGAATATATTGGGAAATACGAACAATGGTTATGGGCAATTACAAAATATCAATTAAATGATTTAGCCCAGTTCAATAATGAAACATTGACTTTCGATTTATGTAAACAACCATACATCAAACATACATATCCATTAGGTAAATATAAAATTGGAAAGAACATTGACGATATACATATCTATCGCATGGGTCACCCTTTGGCGCAACATATTTTAGAAGATGTTAAGGAGCAAAAGTGTGCCAACAAAGAACTTATATTCAGTTTGACCGACCACGAAGGTAATGTTAGTATTTTGAATGGCCTTAAAAATAAACATGGATGGTTAAGTGTAGTATCTATTAATGTTAGTTCCTTCGAAGCTTCTGATTATTTGATTTGCTTCGGTAAAACAGCAGATGGCACAATGCTTACAGAGGTCCAGGTACAAAGAATATTGACACTACCTGCAACGAATGGGATAGATACATTAGTTCATGTCGAATTGGAAGAAGTTCTGCAACAAAAGGAATTAAATACAAATTACCTATTAGATAAAATTTCCAGACAAGACAATGAGTATGTCAGATTAGAAACTGAAAAACTTACCAAATGGGCAGACGACAGAATGAATGCTGTTGAGTTGGCAATAAAAGAAACTAAACAAAAGATTAAAGACTTGAACAGAGAAGCGAACAAAACAACTGACACAAGGGAACAGCTTAAAATACAGACAGAAATACAAGAACTAACCCGTAAACAAAAGAAACAGCGCCAGGAAATTTTTTCGATTGAAGATGAAATACTAGAAATGCGTGATAAAATGATTTCTGATATAAAGCAGCGAATGAAGCAAGAGACTACGATAAATGAGTTATTTACAATCAATTGGAAACTTTTATAAATGACTTTTGACCAAATTTTATCGACAGTGTCGAGAAAATTGCAATAATTCAATTTGCTTACTGTAAGCATCTTATCAAAAAAAATAAACACAATAATATAATATGACAAATTACGAAAAGCTGATAAATACCTTACGTGAGGTGTTTATGTTGGATAAAGCTGAATTAGACTTTGGAATTTACAGAATAATGAACCAAAAACGCAAAGATATTGAGCGTTTTTTGGATAAAGATCTTATTCCGCAAGTGAAAGAAATACTTCAAAGTAATTCGTCAGTTGATATAAACAAGATTGAACGGGATTTACAACAGGAAATTGATACAGCTAAAAAATATGGTAATACTAATCCCGATGCTTTACCAATTGTTCAGGAATTAAAGGGGAAATTAGAAAGAGCACACAACCTTACTGAAATTGAGAACGAGGTTTTTTCACTATTGACAAATTTCTTCAAACGGTATTTTGACAATGGTGATTTCATATCCATGCGTAGATACAAGCAGGATGTATATGCCATTCCATACGAAGGTGAGGAAGTAAAATTGCATTGGGCAAATGCCGACCAATATTACATAAAATCTAGTGAAAATTTCAAGAACTATCGCTTTAAGTTGACAAATGGTAAAGTGGTTACCTTTGAATTATTGGAAGTAACCACCGAACAAAACAACAATAAAACGCAAGGTGATAAAGTTCGTAAATTTGCCTTAGTTGCCGAAAATCCTTGTGCTGTTGTAGAAGAAGAATTTAAAATATACTTCAACTATGAACCGATGGACAAGAAAGTGAAGCAATCTGACTTATTGCAAGAAGCAGTTTTGGCTATAAAAGATAAAATTCCACAGGACTATGTTGAATTACTTTCCCTACGGCCAACCGACAAAGACAAGCAACGAACATTTTTACATAAAAACCTGAATGATTATACAGCCAAAAACAGCTTCGATTACTTCATTCACAAAGACCTTCAAGGCTTCCTTACAAGAGAATTAGACTTCTATATTAAAAACGAAGTGTTGTTTATTGACGATATAAACACCCGAGACGAACAAGAATTCCTGAAACAATTAAGCAAGATTAAAGCCACCAAGAAAATTGGTGAAAAAATTATCACTTTCCTGGCCCAATTAGAGAACTTCCAAAAGAAACTTTGGTTGAAAAAGAAAATGGTAGTAGCATGTAATTATTGTATTACATTGGACCGAGTACCTGAAAAGTTCTATGCAGAAATAGTCAATAATCAAGCACAAATTGAAGAATGGATTAAGTTGTTTGCGATTGATGAAATTAAGGGAGTGGCCAATGCAGATATGTTTAGTAAAAAGGTATTATCCTTTTCCAATCCTTTAACAGTAGATTTTTTGAAACAAAACCCATTTCTTGTGCTTGATACAGCTTTTATGGGGAGTGATTTTAAATGGAAATTAATTTCAGAAATTGATAATTTTGATGAAAGTTGTGATGGTTTATTAATCAATTCTGAGAATTTTCAAGCATTAAACCTTTTAGTTCAAAGATATAAAAACAAAATTGATTACGGTTATATTGATCCCCCTTATAATACTGATTCAGCACCGATTCTATACAAGAATGATTATAAAAATTCTTCATGGTTATCACTAATGTATGACAGATTAAGAATTGGCAAAGAATTTCTTTCACCAATCGCAGCGCAAACCATCGCAATAGATGATACTCAGATGGTTGAGCTAAGTCTATTAACGAATTCGATTTTTAATGAATATAGAAATACGAAAATTACAGTTGTTCACAACCCCAAAGGATCAATTACAAAGGACTTTAATAGAGTACATGAATATGCCATTTTTTTAACACCATCTGATAAAAATGGAATTATTGAAAGAAATTTAAATTTAAATGAGAAGCCCAGAAAATTAAGGCGCTGGGGTGAAAATTCACTCAGAACTGAACGGAAATTATCTTTCTATCCAATATTTATTGAAAATGGGAAGGTAGTTGATATTGGTGATATACAGCCAGATGATTTTCATCCGAAAAGCAAAAATACAATTGTAAATGGTAAGATTGCAATCTGGCCAATTGACCAAGATGGTGTTGAAAGAAGATGGAATTTTGGGTTAGACTCAATACGGGACAATCTTGACCGTATAACTATACTTGAACAGGATGGAATTTATGACTTATTTGTAACCCATGAGATGAATGTCCCAAAAACTGTTTGGACAGGAGGTGAATTTGATGCAGGGAATTATGGGAATACACTTTTAATAAATATAATTGGTAAAAAAATATTTGACTTTCCGAAATCTATTAATTTATTAGAGCAGTGTTTAAATGTAACAGTAAAAAGTAATTCTAATTGTCAAGTTCTTGATTATTTCGGTGG
>CANFFA010000344.1 GCA_947445425.1 Paludibacteraceae bacterium | reverse complement strand
TTTATTTGAATTTTCATTTTTTTATTGTTACAGGTCCCACTAAACCAGAAGAAAAGAGCGTAGCATTGGCTTTATGTACCCGCATATTTGTTCTTGTTTTCTTTTGATCCTCAGGTAGTTTTTCATCTCCGATTAGTCTATTGGGCCATAGATTTACGACTTCTACTCTAAGTTCATTGTTCCCTTTTTTTACAGCTTTTGAAATGTCGACACGAAACGGTTTACGCCAAACCACCCCCAACTCTTTTCCATTCAGCACAACTTTAGCTGAAATACTCACTTGACCAAGGTCTAAATAGAGTGGGCTTACTGTTGCAACATCATTTTTCATCTGAAAAGTTTTGCTATATACCGCCGTACCGCTGTAGTACTTAATTGCTTGTTCTGTAAATTGGGTCCAATCTTGTAAATTATCGAAATGAACTTTTCCTTCCGATTGCTCTTTTGTAAGACCAGTAACCGGATAGAACCACTCTTTATCAAACTGTACCTCCCAACCACCGGTGATCTCTAATACAGTTTGTGGTGTATCAAAGTTTTTGCTTCGAACCACCAGACCTTCAGACTTTTGAATGGGGAAAGCGATGAAGTATGCATCGTATTCATTGAACACCAATGGGATAATCGTTCTTCCGTTTTCCTCTTTCCATTCCGGAAGATTGAGCTTTTCACCTGTCACAGGGTTCCACAGTTCCGGTTTACGACCGGTTACCCTGAACATGGCATTAATGACCTCTTTTTTATTCTTGCGGTTTGCTAAAAAATAGACCTCTGCTTCTGGAGTACTGCGGTGAATAAAGTCAATAAAAGTTGATTTGCTATCGTAACTGATTTTGGCATCCAGGGGTAGATAATGCATCCTTTCAAAAACTGTAAACTGACCTTTTACACTCTCCTCCGTTTCGAGATGAGGATAGGTTGGAAAAAGGTCAAGATTCTGATCAGCCACTTCAAAGTCGGGGTAAATCTCTTTTGACAACAAGACTTCACGTATTGTTTTACCGAAAATCACTCTCCCTTTTCCAAATTTATTTTCGGTTATAGATTTACCATCAATGGCTCCCCATAATTGACTTGCAATTGATTGAACCTCCAAATCACAATGTGGATAATTTCTTAAACCCGGATCATGGGTAGGAAGTGTACCAATTACTGTAGCACCCGCTTCTACCAAGGATTTTAGCTTTTGAATCACCTCCACAGGCATGAAGTCCTTTTCAGGCAAGGATAAAACCGCATAATTCATACCGTCCGGCAACACAATACGTCCATTTTGAACGGTGAGTCGCGTTAATAATACTTCAGCATTACAAACATCATAATCGTAGCCCTTACCCAATGATGGATTTACATTTTTACCCGGTACAACATTGGGCGCCCAGTCACCATTGTAAAACAATACATCACCAACAAAAAGCCCACTTTGCAGTACGGAAGAGCAGCGACTCAAGTAATTAATCCATGAACCAGCGGTTTGATTCCACCATGTAACATTGGGATTGAAGTGTGTACCAGCACCGTATTCATAGCCGGGCATTCCGTCTTCAGGACGTTGCAGGGTTTGGGTATGAAAGGAGATGCGGTTGATCCCTTCACAAAAAGCCCTATCTGCAACAGGTTTCAACTTTTCGGGGGTCTCAACCCAATGTGAAGTGTTGGTAAACGATTCGGTAGTGGCAATACGTTTTCCATAGATATGGGCAGCAGAAGCAGTCTGCTTTGTCACGTAATTCTGATCGTTCTGATCAATAAATGCTTTACCATTCCAAAACTCACCCATGGGGCGATCTAATTTGCCTAAGTTTTTGAGTGCATCGATGCAAACAGTTCCCGACCAACTTGGCCCTGCGGACTCTGATTCGGTAAGAATACCGTACTTGTGCGACAGTTCTGTTAATCGTCCAAGCGACTCATCGGCAAAAAGATCGGCAGCCGTTTTGCGATAGTCGTATAAGAAACGGTCAGATATTTCGGCACTTCCAACAATGCGACCGGTAAATACCGGAAGATAAGGTGTGGGATCATAGCCACGGTAGGCTTGGAACTTTTTCAGTAATTTATCTGTCCAGTTCGGATAGCCATCTTCGTAACTATCTGTATGAAAGTATTTCAGCGTTTTGCCTACATGTTCTTTTCCGGCATCAGCAATGAGAATTTCTCCCATATACTTAAACATGGTATCCACCGATTGTGCATTGAGCCAATCCACTGCCAACGCTCCATTTGTCATTTCCGGTAACACACATACCAAAGGAGCACCTGTGGCCACGTGTCCGGTACGTACAATGGTCCATTTTCCGGGAGGAACCTGCCAATCGAGCGTGCCATCGGCCTGGAATTTATTGGTTAAGTCAATTACTTCTGCTACTGGTATCGCCTTGTCGCTACTCATCGATTTCAGAGGGGATAGCGTCGGCTCCATCAGCTCCTTGGGTAAAATATGACACCACCCATCTTTTCGGTTACTTTTGGCATCGAGCAGTTGCAGCCTGACAGAGTCAGTCAGGATAGGTGAATCTCGAAAAGCAACTACCGCATTGTCACGATAATCCATCTTCTCCTTTGGCCACTCCATGCAGAGTTTGACATTGAAATGATAGGGCGATTTATACCCTCCACGAGGATCGGGTAATTGCAATTTACCCTTAAATTTTAAAGGGCCTTGCACTTTTGTCTCCGACTGCACAAACCAACGTCCTCCCATTTCGGGTGTTATCCATGGGCCACCCATGGTCCATCCGCTAGCACATAAATTCACCCCCACTTCCAAATCCAATCGAGCTGCCTCCTTTATGGTATACCTAAACAATTCACGCCACTGTTCAGACAAAAATTCGGGACCACGCACGGGTAGTTGTGGCACCCCATTTCCCCAATTACTGGAACAAATCAAGGTGACTCCACCCATCCCTTTGGCCTTAAAAGCCTCTAAGTCACGTGTGATAGAAGGCTTATCGGCTAAACTATTTAGCCACCACCAAAATGAAGTGGGTTTAGAGGAGACGATGGGTTGTTCAAAGTTTGTTAGCACAGCATTGTAATTTAATTCGCTCTGAGCGAATGAATTACTTGTTGAAACCAACAGCAGTAACATTAACAATCCTGATTGAAATTTTGACATGGTTTAGATTTTAAATGTTTTGATATTATTGTTTATCTGACATACTCGGTGGAAGTTCTCCTGCACCCCAATTGGAAGGTTTATTGTCCATTACAAATTCTAAAACAGAACCATTCACAACTTCACTGTGGCGAAACCAACTCCGAAGAAGTGGATTACCATTTAGCTTTGCAGATTTAATATAGATGTTTTTTTCACTTGCATTTTTTGCTTTTATCACCAACTCTTTTCCATTGTCAAAAGTCACTGAAGCACTGGCAAATACGGGACTACTAATTAAATAAACATCAGTTCCTGCCACTGGATAAAAGCCCAATGAATTAAAAATATACCATCC
>CANFFA010000343.1 GCA_947445425.1 Paludibacteraceae bacterium | reverse complement strand
GTGGTGTATGGGGAAATATAGATGGGCATGAAATAAGATCTTATTTTCCTCAACACAATCGATTTATGTGCGAAGGGGTGAAAGTATGGATGACTCACATTGGTGGCTATCCTGGGAAATATGATCCTTTGGTACGACCAGCTATTTTTGAACAACCTCCCAAGCTTTTCGTCTGTGGTCATTCCCATATATTGAAAGTACAGAATGATAAATCTTTAGGACTATTACACATCAACCCAGGCGCTGCCGGCAAATACGGATTTCACAAAGTACAAACCCTCATTCGCTTTGAAATAGATGGAGAGAATATTCAAAACTTGGAAGTCATTGAATTGAAAATCAGAGCAATGGTTAAGTAAAAGATAAAAGAGCCAAGAATAAAGACAGATTGCACTATCTTTATTCTTGGCTCTTTTGTCTCAAAATTTATTTTCTTAATTTACCATTTCCACTTTCTTGGTCGCTTCAAAGTGCTCATTTCTATAGGCAACACTTTCAACAACATTCTGTGCCAACTTTCTGAAAGCCATTGACATCACAGTATCCTCGTTAACAGCAATTGGTTTACCTTCATCACCACCTTCTCGGATACTTTGTACCAAAGGTATTTGTCCCAATAAAGGAACATTTAACTCTTCAGCCAATCGTTTACCACCATCTTTCCCAAAAATATAGTACTTGTTTTCAGGAAGTTCTGCAGGCGTAAACCAAGCCATATTTTCCACCAATCCCAATACAGGCACATTGATTTTTTCACCCATAAACATATTGATCCCTTTACGGGCATCTGCTAAGGCTACATCTTGTGGCGTAGTAACAACAATGGCACCGGTTATGGCCATCGTTTGAACCAAAGTAAGGTGGATATCACCTGTTCCTGGTGGCAAGTCCATTACAAAATAGTCCAACTCACCCCACATAGCATCAGTAATCAACTGTTTAAGGGCATTGCTGGTCACAGAACCTCTCCAGACTAAAGCTTGTAATGCATCTACAAAAAATCCAATAGAGAGCATTTTAACCCCGTATTTTTCGATAGGAATAATGGTACTTTTCCCATCAGCCACTACGATTTCAGGAGAGGTCCCTTCTACACCAAACATCTTAGGTAAAGAAGGACCATGAATATCAGCATCCAGCAATCCTACTTTATAACCCAAAGCTGCTAGCGAAATGGCTAAATTGCTTGAAACAGTAGATTTACCAACCCCGCCTTTACCAGAAGATACTGCAATGATATTTTTCACATTTGGAAGAATAGACACTGGTTTTGCAGGTGCCACTTCCTTTTGTTTGATAGCGATATTACCTTTAATTTCTACAGTTTCACCAATATAAGTGAGTATCGCTTGTTCGGAAGCTTTGACTACTGATTTTGCAAAAGGGTCGTTTGGCTTTTCAAAGAAAATAGAGAAGCTAACTTTATTGCCTTCAATGCGAATATCATCCATCACCATCCCTGAAGAGACGATGTCTTTTCCGGTTCCTGGATAACGTATGTGCACGAGGGCATCAAGAATCGATTGTTTAGTAATTGTCATAATAAGTGATTAACTATTAGTGTTAAGTGATTTGCCCTTTATTTTGTGATATTAGGCGCAGTATTCAAACACATTTTAAAAAGCTTTGTTTGTATTTGAGTACAAAATAAGCAGACTTTAACAAATGAATTTTGTTTAAGTCTGCTTATGATTTTATTACAATTCTCTAGAAATTATGATCTAACTATTGCACGTCAGTTCTGAAAGGAGAAGCTGGCAAGCCATCTTTGTTGAATAAATTTACGTGAGGGACTTTGTTCCAACCCATTCTTACTGCAACAGGAGTAGTCACATTCTCAGCTGAAACGATTACCGTTTTTCCTTTGATTTCTGCTTTTGCTGGAACAAATTTCTTTCCATCAGCAGAGATTACAAAATCAGTCAATGCACTACCTTTTACTTCCAAGCCTTTGTTTACATGGTCAAAGCTCAATACGATCGTATTTCCTTTAACTTCCATTGAAGAATAAATTGGTCCTGAGTAAGCAACTTTTTGTTTGTAATTCAATGCTCTTGCCGCCAATGCTAAACGTTCACCCACTGGTCTTTTGTTCGCTGGATGAATATCAGCAGAATCACCATAATCTACAATCACCGCCATGGCGGTATTTGGAGATTTTTTCAAGGTCAACAGTTGAGCCTCTCTAATTTCAGGTGATTGACCCATGTGTGGTGCAATTTGTACAAAATAGAATGGGAAATCACCGATGTTCCACGCCTTGCGCCAATCGGCAATCATCGCAGGGAAAAGTGTTTGGTATTGTTTCGCTCTACTTTGATTTGCTTCACCTTGATACCAGATGGCTCCTTTGATGGCATAAGGAATTAGTGGTGCAATCATACCGTTGTACAAGCCGCCACAGTCTCCACTTTTAACAGGATCTACAGGGGCAGTTGGTTTTTTAGGCATAGATTTTTTGGCAATTCTAGCTGCCGTAGTATCAGCTTTCCATTTAGTTAACAATGAATCTTCGTTCAATTTAAACTTTGCTGCCGCTGTTGGAAAATCCAAAATTGATTTATCATAAGCAGCAACAATCATTTTTAATTCGTCATTGCCTTCCAATGTAGCTCTTGAAGTCCATTTTTCTGCAGGTGTACCACCCCATGCTGAAAAGAGTAGTCCTACAGGAACATTTTTTAGGTTTTGTGTCAAGGAACGAGCAAAGAAAAAACCTACGGCTGAAAAGTTTTTAACCGTAATGGAGTCACAAATTGCCCACTTTCCTTTGGCATCCTCCACTTTAACAATGGATGGATTGCGAGGGACTGCATATTGTCTAATTTGGGGATAATTGGCAGCATCTTTTGCTTCATTTTGCCAGTCTATAATAGGTTTTTGACCACCCGCAAGACCCAACTTACGTTCCATATTGCTTTGTCCACTACATACCCAAACTTCACCGACTAAGATATTGCTTATTTTCACAACATCTTTTCCTGTAAGGGTCATTTCAAATGGACCTCCTGATTTTAATGCTTGAAGTTGAACAAACCATTTTCCGTCTTTGGTAACGGCAGAAACTTTTTGACCACAGAATTCTACCACAACGGATTCGTTCTCGTCAGCTGTCCCCCATACTGGAACTACAACTCCTTGTTGCAATACCATGTTGTTTGAAAACAAGCTGTTAGGCTTTACTTTGGCAAGTACATTTAAACTGACCAAACAACAAAGTGTAAAAATAAAAATTTTGGATTTCATGCGTTTTGTTTTAGTAAATTAGATTAATTTTCAAGGGCAAAGTTAACGAAAATCTACAAATAAACAATCAAATTTTCCTATTTTCATCAAACTGGTATACCAATAATATATATTTGCTAGAGCGAATCAGATACTTATACAATACTCCCATTGTCAGATTGGCAGATTAATTCATTGGCAATTTAACCTTCTACTTCCAAATTATGCCTTTTACTT
>CANFFA010000342.1 GCA_947445425.1 Paludibacteraceae bacterium | reverse complement strand
CCAAGCTGGTATTGGTATGAATCAATGACCTAGCAATCTCATTTACAGTACCATCACCACCAACCGCAACAACAATTTCAAAATCACGACTTACAAATTCCTTTGCCAAAGCTCTACCATGCCCTCTGTGTGTAGTAAAAACAAATTCCGGCTCAAAAATATTGGTATCCAATTCCGAAAGTATCGTTTGTGGAAAGTCTTTCTTGTTCTTGGTACCAGAAGAGGGATTGATAATAAAGGCAATTTTCGTTTTCATAATGAGTTGACAAATTATAGAAAGTTCATGATCATGCGACACTTGAGAAGACAATTTAATATTTTAAACGCAAAGATCGCTAAGTTTTGAAGACGCAAAGTGTGCTATACAGAACATAAATTTCTTTGTGTCTTAGCAACTTTGCTTCTTAGCGTTCAAAAATATCTTTTCGGAGTGGATTCAATTATCGTGAGCGAAGTTACAAATAATTCATCAATTCACACAACATTCTGATATTTGCCCAAGTCCATTGCGATTTTAGCACTAAATTAACATGCTTTCTAATCCATTGTTGTATATTTGCAAAACATGCTTAATTAAATAAGTAATTGGAACTAAAGAATGTCGTATTTTTCTATGAGTCAAATTTAAAATGGAACACGGATTTACACAGAAAATGCGGATTTAAAAAACTGATTTAAAATTGACTTCGTCAATTGATTATGTTCTCTAATCAAAAATGCTTGCATTTTTTTTAATCCGTTTTTAATCCGTCCATACCGTGCAAATCGGCGTTCTATTACCTTCTAAAATACGATATATTTTCCGATTACTTAAACACAGACTCCTCCAAATATAACCCAACACCTCCCAATTATTAATTGTTAATTATTAATTGTTAATTACCCCCTATGTCAAAAAAGAAAAAGAAACCAGAAGCCAGTACCCGCATTCGAAAAACAGAATTGGTACGTAATATAGCTGATATTTTCAACCAGAATCCAGAGAAATCATTCGACTATAAGCAAGTGGCTACTTTGCTCAATATTAAATCTGAATCGCAACGGATCTTCATTAATCAACTGATGTATCAACTTGCTGATGAAGAGTTTCTTGTGGAAAAATCTCGCGGTAAGTTCAAAGTAAATGCTAGGGGTGGTTACATCACAGGGATCATTGATCGTCAAGGTGTTAAAACTTACTTGATCCCAAATGATGGTAGCGATTTGATATTTATACCCGAACAAAAAACCAATCATGCTTTAAAAAATGACGAAGTAAAGGTATTTCTATATGCACAACGCAAAGGTCAACAGCTAGAAGGTGAAGTCATTGAGGTTACCAGACGTGCCAGGGAATCCTTCGTAGGAATCCTCGATGTATCTGAAAACTTCGCATTTCTGATCTTGGACAACCGCATCATGATTAATGATATTTTTATACCCAAAAGCAAATTAAATGGAGGAAAAAATGGTCAAAAAGTAGTAGTTCGATTACTCGATTGGGAGCCGAATCAAAAAAATCCTGTTGGAGAAGTCATTGATATTTTGGGAGATAGAGGAGACAATAACGCAGAAATGCATGCTATCTTGGCAGAATTTGGTTTACCTTACAAATACCCAGCTGAAGTAGAAGCCGCTGCCTTGAAAATTGATGCCGGCATTACCCCTGAAGAAGTTGCCAAACGTATTGATATGCGAGGCATTACTACCTTTACCGTCGATCCTCGTGATGCAAAAGATTTTGATGATGCATTATCAATTCGCAAATTAAAAAATGGAAACTGGGAAATCGGCGTACACATTGCAGATGTGACGCACTATGTAAGTCCAGAAAGCATTATTGAACAAGAAGCAGCAGAGCGTGCCACTTCGGTCTATTTGGTCGATCGCACCATCCCAATGTTACCCGAACACCTCTCCAACGGCATCTGTTCTTTACGCCCAGACGAAGACAAATTGACCTATTCAGTTCTATTTGAGCTCAGTGATGAGGCTGAGATCCAAAAATACAAGATTGCCAAAACTGTTACCCGCAGCATCCGCCGTTTTGCTTACGAAGAAGCACAAAAAGTAATAGAAACTGGAGAAGGTGATTTGAAAGATGAAATCTTAACCATGGACAGACTGGCCAAGATTCTACGTAAAAAGCGTTTTGAAAGTGGTGCCATCGCCTTCGACCGTGTAGAAGTTCGCTTTGAAATTGACGACAAAGGAAAACCGATTTCTGTATTTTTCAAAGAGGCGAAAGATGCCAATAAAATGATAGAGGAATTTATGTTGTTGGCCAATAAAACTGTAGCGACTCACATAGGAAAACCTGGGAAAGACAAAAAGGAAAAAACCTTTGTATATCGTATCCATGATGTACCGAATCCCGATAAATTAGCCAATTTCTCGGTATTCATCAAGCGATTTGGTCTGAATTTGAAGATTAACGGCAAGCCGCAAGCTGTTTCCAGCTCCATCAATTCCTTGCTGGATGCAGTACAAGGTCGTAGAGAACAGAACTTAATTGAAACTTTGGCCATCCGTTCCATGGCAAAAGCCATTTATTCTACTGCCAACATGGGGCACTACGGATTGGCCTTTGAATACTACACCCATTTCACCTCCCCCATCCGCCGTTATCCGGACATGATGGTACATAGATTATTGGAACGTTATAACAATGGTGGCTCCAGCGTGAGTGCTACTGAATGGGAAGACTATTGTAAACACAGTTCAGACATGGAGCAATTGGCCTCCAATGCCGAGCGTGCCTCTATCAAATACAAACAAGTGGAATTTATGTCCGAAAGAATTGGACAAGTTTTCGATGGTGTAATTTCTGGGGTTACCGAATGGGGTATCTATGTGGAACTGATTGAAAACAAATGCGAGGGAATGTTGCCTATCCGTGATTTAGACGACGACTTCTACAGCTTTGATGAGAAAAACTACTGCCTTGTGGGTCGTAGGTATCATAAGAAATACCAATTGGGGGATGAGTTAACCGTAAAAGTAGCTAGGGCTAATCTGGATAAAAAGCAGCTGGATTTTGTGCTGGCATAGGACTTATGTTATAAAACGACCAATGGCTGAAGATCTTAATTGAACTTCAGCCATTGGTCCTCTATTGATATCATCACAGCTCAAATTTTACCTTCATGCAGATCCCAAATCGGGAAACACATTTCGTAATCATTCCAAACAAGATCACCAGATACAATCTCAAACTTCTCAAAAAGCTTTTGATCCAGATATTTATGGGTCATTGGATTTTTAGCACTAAGTAAAAATGTCGAAAAATCGACTATTTTTTCAATTCCATCGGAGAATGAAAATTTAATTTTATACCCTCCTAGATATTCTGCCTTTTGGATTGAAATAACCATGATCTATATTTTTTTTGTTATTTTTTCGGACTTAATTTCTATATTGTAAACAAAAAAATCTATCCATTTTCTTATAATATCATCCCTATAAAGTTCAACAATCTTCTTGAATTTCT
>CANFFA010000341.1 GCA_947445425.1 Paludibacteraceae bacterium | reverse complement strand
CTAATTCAATGAACTAAGAAATCTTTTATTTTGTCTTGATATAGATGTTTTAATCAATAGTTTAGTCTATTACTTTTTTTTTGAAAAACAACACTGAGTTAATACTACACACATTTGATTGAAATGTGTAATTTATTTTTGTGATTGGATAGAATAAATTATTATTTCAAGAAATCCACATAATTCAGTAAAAAGCGATGAAACCTTAATTAAAAAATTATTACTTTTGTGAAGCTGATTATTTTGGAAATAATACAACGAATTAATTATGATGAAACCCATAATACCCCCTGTTGATAAAATTCTTTTAGTAGAGGAGTTATCAAAAGACCTTTTTCTTCGCCCAACTAACAAAGCACATAACGAAATCTACATTGTCACTGCTCACAATTCACCCAATGTGATGCGTGAAATCGGACGTCTACGTGAACTTTCATTTAGATCTGGCGGAGGCGGAACCGGTGAGGAAATAGATGTTGATGAATATGATTATATGGAAGTTCCGTATAAACAGTTAGTTGTTTGGGATCCATTGGCGCGAGAAATAATTGGGGGCTATCGTTTTTTGCCTGGTTATGAAGTTGAATATGAGAAAAGTGGACAGCCAAAATTTGTGATGTCTCATCTTTTTACTTTTAGCGATCGGTTCATTAAAGAGTTTCTCCCATATACAATTGAGCTTGGTCGGGCTTTTGTTCAACCTGACTATCAAACGTCTAAAATGGGTATGAAAAGCCTGTTTGCGCTGGATAATTTATGGGATGGACTGGGTGCATTGACACATTCCGTTAAAGATGCTAGATATTTTATAGGAAAAGTTACCATTTATGAAAAATATCCTAGAACAGCTCGTGAATTGATTTACGAATATATGTCGAGAGCTTTTCCAGATCCTGATGTGTTAATACGTCCCAAAAAGATAGTTGAAGTTAGTAAAGAAATCCAAGCTTTAGCCAATCAACTGTTTGTGGAAAATGAAGCACAAGTTAATTACAAGGTTTTACAGAAGGCTGTTCGCTCTGAAGGTGAGGTGATTCCATCCATGTTCCATTCCTATATTGGTCTTACAGAAACGATGCGAGTATTCGGTTCTATTTTCGATAAAGATTTTGGATCTGTTTATGAAACAGGCATTATGATTACCATGGCGGATCTCTTTGAAACCAAAAGGAATCGTTATGTTAAACCATATATTGAATATCTAAAAAAAATACTAGCAGAACGTAAGCAAGCCAAAAAAGCTATAAAAGAGTTGAAATTGGCAGAGAAAGCAGAGAAAGCAGAGAAAAAGCAAAATAAAGCAGATTTAAAGAAAAATAAGCAGTAAGTGCCAATATGAAATGAAAACTCCGGTAGACGATTGTTTTATCGGAGTTTTGTGTTTTATAATTGGTTAACTACATTTTTTTATTATTTAGAAACCGTCTTTTTGAGAATATACTAGTCATTTTAATTCAATCAATATGTTGCATGTTAATAAATTGTATGAGCTCTCTCAAAGGTTGAAACTTGTATTTATAGTTGTAACCATATTGATTGTGTTGATTTCAACATTTTTTACAAATAAATTGACCAAAACACTTGCGATTGAAGAGCAGAAAAAAGTCGTCATTTGGGCTGAAGCTACGCATCAGCTAATTATTGCAAATGAGAATAGCGACATTGATTTTATATCCAGTATTATTGAAGGGAATACAACAATTCCAGTAATAATGACTGATGCAAATGATCAAATGCTGTTTTCTAGAAATATTATTGAACCGACCAAAGATAAAGAGAAATTCTACAAAAAAGAGGTTGAGCGTTTAAAAGCTAAAAGGCCTGCCATTGAGGTTAAGATTGATCATACTACTCAGTACCTTTATTTTGATGATTCATTGTTTCTTAAACAATTATACTATTTTCCTTACGTACAATTGGGAGTTATCATCATCTTCTTATTGGTTGCATTTTTTGCTTTTTCAGGGACTAAAAAAGCAGAGCAAAATCAAGTTTGGGTTGGACTTTCTAAAGAAACAGCACATCAATTGGGTACACCGATTTCGTCTTTGCTGGCATGGATTGAATTGCTTAAAATCCGTCATACAGAAGAGAAGTTAATTGGTGAGATGGAAAAAGATATCAAGCGATTGAGTGTAATCGCTGAGCGTTTTTCTAAAATTGGGTCTAAACCCGATCTTCAAATCGTAAGCTTAAATGATACCTTGTTAAATGCAGTACAATATATGAGTAATCGTTCCTCTCAAAAAGTGACCATTAAATGTCATTTCTTTGAGGAAGAACAGAATTATATCATGCTCAATACCCCACTGTTTGAATGGGTTATTGAGAATCTATGTAAAAATGCTATTGATGCTATGAATGGAAGTGGTGCGATAGATATTATGGTACATCGTAAAAATGATGAAATTTATATAGATGTGAAAGATACAGGTAAGGGGATGGGAAAGGCAAAATATAAAGTTGTTTTTACACCAGGATTTACTACTAAAAAAAGAGGATGGGGTCTCGGTCTTTCACTTACTAAACGAATTATTGAGGAATATCATGGTGGTAAAATTTATGTAAAGCAATCAGAATTGAATGTTGGAACAGTCTTTCGCATAGTTTTAAAAGCAAATTCCGCACATTCCTAATCTATTATTTTGTGTTTTTAAATTCAAAAGGCTTAAATGATAGTATATTAGTTGATTATGTCATTTTTTAGATATATTTTCAAATAATCAAGCTATGTTATTTCATAATAGAACTTATTTTTGTACCTTTGCGCGATTTTAAATATCAAGTAATTCATGTCAAAATTCGAGCAATACAATATTACTTTAAAGGATATCGTTGATGAAACCCGCGTATTTGAGTTTGACTTAGATGAAGCGTATTTCAAAAAAATTGATAGTCCTGAAGTCCAAAAGGGTTTGGTGAAAGCAAAAGTGAGTGTTCAAAAGAAACTTACTTGTTATGATCTCCAATTCGTTGTGGACGGAACAATATACATTCCATGTAATCGTTGCCTGGATGATATGGCACAAATTATTCATCATAAAGAAAATCTACAAGTTAAATTTGGAGAAACTTTCTCAGAAGAGGACGAAATAGTGATTGTGCCTGAGAGTGATGGGGGAATAAACATTGCTTGGTTTTTATATGAATTTATAGCCTTAAGTATACCAATAAAACATATTCATCCAACAGGCGAATGTAATGTGAATATGGTCAGCAAGTTGAAAAAACACATTGCTCGTCAGAAAACTGATGAAGATGATGATGACGACAATTCTCTTGATGATGAAGATGATGATTTAATACCAAATGATACACAAACGGACCCAAGGTGGGACGCACTACAAAATTTAACAGATAACAATTAAATAAAAAACAAAGATGGCACATCCTAAACGAAAAATTTCGAAACAAAGAGCACGAAAAAGAAGAACCCATTATAAAGCTATCGCCCCAACTTTGGCAAATTGCTCGAACTGT
>CANFFA010000340.1 GCA_947445425.1 Paludibacteraceae bacterium | reverse complement strand
TTTCTAAACAATAGGATATGGAATCTACATTTTTGTAAAATAATTCTCCCCCTTTTTCGTGTAAAGCAGGTACTCTCAAGTCCATGTAGACATAATAAGTTGGTATAGAGCTTGCCAATAATCTTGAATCACAAGCGTATATATTACCTCTGTTTGCCTTTACTACGATGTCTGTTTTTGTGTTTTTTGCAGCAAGTGCTAGCCAATTCTTTTTCTCTATGTGCTGAATTACTACTATTTTATAGATGATTAATAGAAATGACAGGCATATAATTGTATATACTATGCCAAATCTAAGAACTATATTTCCACGTTTGTCAGCCATTTTTTATTCTATGATTGTGTCATTAATGATTACTGGTGGCGTTTTCATTTCTACTAGATTAATGCCTCTTTCATTTATCATTTTCAATACCTTTGATCGTCTACTTAGCTCCATTAAATCAGCTGAAATAGTTAAAGACTCATATTTTATATCTTGGATGTCCTTTTTTAATTCTATTTGTTTTGCCAATTGTGCTTCACAAGAGTAGCGATTCCCTACGTACATAAACATCAGAACAGCAAGCATGATGATGAGTCCATACTGCTTTTGGAAAAATTCATTTGTAAGAATATTTCCATTCAAGATGTCTCGAAATATTTCGCCCATTTTCGCTGATTTGAAATCGCGAACCGTTTCGTTTTCTTTTATGTTGCTAAATGTCTTTTTTATCCAGGACATGACAGTTGATAATTAATACTTTACAATTTAAAATTGGACAAGGTTTAAAGGATAGGTGTTTCTGTGTGTTTTTACAAGATCGTTGCAACCCTTAATTTAGCACTTCTAGCGCGTGGATTTCTTGCAATTTCTACTTCGTCTGCAATTATCACTTTGTTGTTTACAGCTTTTAATGGTGCTAGTATATTACCATAAAAATCTTTTTCCAATTTCCCTTCAAAATTACCGCTTCTGAAAAAGTTTTTCACCAATCTGTCTTCCAATGAATGATAGGTGAGGATTGCAATTCGTCCTTCTGGATTAAGCAATTCTAGACTTTGTTCTAAAAGTGATTTTAAAACATCCATCTCCTTATTGACTTCAATACGAAGGGCTTGGAATACCCTGGCCATATCTTTTTTCTCCTTTTCTCTTCCAAAATATGGCTTTAATATTTCTATAAATGGAAATATCTGTTCAATAGGTTTTATAGCCCTTGCATTTACAATAGTTCTCGCTATTATTCTAGAGTTATGAAGTTCCCCATATAAGTAAAATAGATTGGCTAAATCTTCTTCATTGTAAGTGTTGAGGATTACTGCTGCGGTAAGTGGAGATTTTGTATTCATTCGCATGTCTAGCGCCCCATCAAATCGAAAAGAGAATCCCCGATCTGCTTCATCAAAGTGATGTGATGACACTCCTAAATCTCCTAAAATTCCATCTACTTTCTCAATGTTATGGTAACGTAAAAAATTTTTCAAATAGCGGAAATTGCTACGTACAAATATAAACCTTTTGTCGTCAAGCACATTTTTTACTGCATCTTGGTCTTGATCAAAGCCGAGTAATTTTCCATTCTTTCCGAGCCTTTCTAATATCTCACGGGAGTGTCCTCCTCCTCCAAAAGTAACATCCACATATATGCCATCAGGCTTAATATTTAAGCCATCAATGGTTTCATTTAATAGGGCAGGGATGTGGTAGATAGGCTCTGTCATTGGGGGGAGTGAGTGATGGATGGTTTTTTATATGTTGATATTTAGTCAAATCTATAGTTGCAATTGATTTGTATTTCCAGTTCTATATTTTTGATATTTTTTTTTGAAAATTATAAGCGCAGTCTCTTGATGAAGTGTAACTTACAATCCTTATTTCCTGGTCATTTTTTCTTTCAATAAAGTGGCGAAATCTATAGCACTCATTTTGTTTTCTTCATAACGTGATTTGCTCCACAATGCAAAGCGATCAACCATTCCCACAAATAATACTTCAGCATTTTCAATGCCGATAGCCTGTAATTTTTTGTTTGAAATGAGTACACGTCCTTGTGAATCAATGTCCAACCATTCCGCATCAGATACAAATTGCATCAATAATAATTGGTCTGTTGAATCCCATTCATCCAGTTTTGATTTGAAATCCTCTATTTTTTTTGTCCAAATTTGTTCTGAATAAATGATAAGACAATCATTTTCGGGGTCTTTTCGCATTACGACACGCTCTTTTTCACCCTCAGGCAATAGCTTGCGATAGTTCGACGGTATAAAGATTCTCCCCTTTATATCGGCCTTTGCATCGTATTTACCTATAAATGTCGACATAAAAATTTGTGTTATTTATTTCAACGGTAAAAGTATGTAATTATTTTCATATTCCCCACAATTCCCCACAAAAAACTTATGAACAATTTTAGTTGATTAAATTGGGCTTGTTTTGGTTTTTTTTCTCTTTTTTTGTTATCTGATTCTATTCTTTAAACTTCATTTAATTATTAGTAATTAAATATATAGCTAAATTGTATTTGTATTAATATTGTAAGTGGGGAGCTTTTTGTAATTTAAGTTTATTTTTTTGTATTCTTATCGTTTTTACTTCCCATATTGTGGGTAAATAATACCAACTCTATTTTTTTTTGTAATTTTGTAATCAATAAAAAATCACTAAATTATGAATACAAATAATATTGTTGAGATTGATATCGCCAAAGTTGTGAAAACTAAGGCGCCAAACCGTTGGGTACCCAATTTTCTTATTCAATACTTAAGACGAATTGCACATGAGGAGGAGTTGAATACTTTTTTCAAAAAAAACAGTAGCTTAAGAAATCTTGATTTTATAGAGGCTGGTCTTCAGTATTTAGAAGTGACCATGAGTTTAGAAGGGAAGGAAAATCTGCCTTTTGGAGGGAAGTATATTTTTGCGTGCAATCATCCTTTGGGTGGATTAGATGGTATTGCCATTGGTTTTCTTCTTGGAAAGGAGTATGACGGGAAGGTTAAGTTTTTCTCGAATGATCTGTTGATGAATGTTCACCCTATTCGTGAACTATTCGTTCCTGTTAATAAGACTGGAGCACAGGGTAAAGAGCATGCTGAAATGATGAAGCAATTATATGAGTCAGATAATCATTTAATTACTTACCCTTCGGGCATGTGTTCCAGAAAAATCGATGGTGAGATAATGGATTTGGAATGGAAAAAGAACTTTGTAAAAAAATCAATAGAATATCAACGCGATGTCGTTCCTGTATATTTTGAGGGTCGTAACTCTAATTTTTTCTATAGATTGGCCAATTTTAGGAAGTTTTTAGGCTTAAAGTTCAATGTTGAAATGCTTTATTTGTCTGATGAAATGTTCAGACAGAAGGGGAATCATTTTATCATTCGTATTGGTGAACCTATTTCTTGGCAAAGCTTTGATAAATCAAAATCACATTCAGAGTGGGCGGATTGGGTGAAAGTTAAGGTTTATAGTATGAGAAAATAATTTAGTGTTCACTTTCT
>CANFFA010000339.1 GCA_947445425.1 Paludibacteraceae bacterium | reverse complement strand
TTGCTGATTTTCCAAATACAGCCGAGTTAATTTATCCTCCTTTTTCACAAGAGTTTACTGAAACTTTACGCGATACTTATGCGAAACAAACTCGTTTGCGTTTGTTGAAAAAAGGGGGTAATTTACAACTTGAAGGTTCAATAGTCGGTTATACCTTGACTCCAATGGCCATTAGTGCAGATTCTTATTCTTCTGAAACTAAACTTACCGTTACGATTGCAGTTCGGTTTACGAATGTGAATAATCCCGATGATGATTTTGAGAAGAAATACACTTCTTATCAATTATTCAAAAGCAGTCGTTTACTTTCAGAAGTCCAGGATGAATTGATGAAAATAATTGTGTTAGATATTTCTGAAATGATTTATAATGATACAGTTGCTAAATGGTGATGTGATAATTGTTTTTGATATTTTTGGATAATATGTTAATACTTAGACAATGACTCATGACGAATTTTTCTCTCTCTTAAAACAGCCGGATTGTATTGAGGAGAAATATGTCCCGGAATTGAAAGATATTATGTTAATGCATCCATATTTTTCAACGGCTAGACTTATACATACTAAATCACTTGTGGAATCTAATGATATTCAGTTTTCATCCGTAGTTAAGATTTCAAATTTGTATACTGCCAGTAGGTCGTGGTTTTATTTTTATCTTTATCCTGGAAACTTGCTTTCGACAGGAAAATATCGCAAAGAAAAATCAGGGAAGTCTTCAGGTGATTATTTTGACATGATTGATGCGCTAGAATCGCAAGGAGATAATAATAAGAACACTTTAAGAAGTATAGCTGAAAGATTGAAATCGGCTCGTAATTTGGTTACGCAAACTACACAAACTTTATCTACAGAAATATCCGTGATAGAGGAAGAAGCTGTTATAGTTACTAGTCATGGAATAACCAAGGATTCAAATTCAGATCAGAACACTAATCATGATGCTCCACAAGCTCAAGTGTTAGACATCAGATTAGAAATAACATCCAAAAAATTAATTTCAGAACGCAAATACAGCGAGGCGATTGAAATTTTGAAGCATTTAAATTTGAATAATCCGAAAAAAAGTGTTTACTTTGCAGACCAAATACGTTTTTTAGAAAAAATAATTGCAAATACAAAAAAATAATTATAAAATTAATTCCTATGTACATTACACTCACCATCCTAATCGTTATTGCTTCTGTATTGTTAACCTTGTTGGTTTTGGTTCAAAACTCAAAAGGAGGAGGATTATCAGCAGGTTTTTCATCTTCTAACCAGATTATGGGTGTTAGAAAAACCACAGATTTTCTTGAAAAAGCAACTTGGGCTTTGGTGATTTTTGTCGTTGTGGCTTCAATTGCTACTGTAGGTTTCCATTCTAAAGTAGATGATGCTACTCAAAGTTCTGAAATTAAAGAGCAATATCAACATGCAAAGGAAACTGCGCCAGCTGCTGCTCCAAATATGGGTGGAGCTGCTCAGCCTCAAAATGCTACAGCTCCTGCTGCCCCAGCACCTGCTGCAAAATAAATTATCAATCATAGAATTGAAGCGTGTCAATTTAGTTTGATGCGCTTTTTTTGTTAATAAATAGATTATGCTCCAAATTGACGATACGATTATTAGTCTCGATGTATTAGAAGAACATTTTGTTTGTGATTTAACGGTCTGTAAAGGTGCTTGTTGCGTTGAAGGTGATGATGGTGCACCACTTGAAGTGGAAGAGGTTAAGATTATTGAGGGTTTATTGCCTTTGGTTTGGGATGACCTTTCTGATGCTTCAAAAGAAGTTATTAATCGCCAAGGGGTTTCATATATTGATGATGATGGTGAACCAGTGACTTCAATTGTGAATGGTAAAGAGTGTGTTTTTACCTATTTTGATCAAGATGGAGTTTGTAAATGCGCCATTGAGAAAGCTTTCCGCGAAGGAAAAACAGATTTTTACAAACCAATTTCTTGCCATTTGTATCCCGTCCGTTTACAAAAATACAATGATTATACTGCTGTAAATACTCACCGCTGGAGTGTTTGTAGCTGCGCTCGTAAATTAGGTGGTAAATTAGCTGTCCCTGTTTATAAATTCTTAAAAGAGCCTTTGGTGCGTAAATTTGGTGGAGCTTGGTATGATCAGTTGGAAATTGCTGCTCAGGAATTTAAGAAGAAATGATATGGAAATGAAGCGTATTGGTGTTGAAATTATTACGATAGGGGATGAAATACTCATCGGGCAGATTGTGGATACAAATTCTGCATGGATGGCTAAAGAGCTTAATTTAGCTGGGTTGGAGTTAATTCAGATTACGTCAGTACATGATGATGTTTCTCATATTATAGAGTCCTTGAAAATGGCATTGAGCCGTGCTGAAATAGTTCTTTTTACAGGTGGCATAGGGCCTACGAAGGATGATATTACCAAGCAGACTTTGTGTGATTTCTTTGGTTCTACTCTTGTGTTTGATGATGGTGTATATCAGAATATTCTTCGTTTGTTTGCTCATCGTCCTTCTGTGATGAATGAATTGACCAAATTCCAGGCGATGGTACCAGCGTCTTGTACAGTCATTCAGAATTTAGTGGGTACTGCACCCATTACTTGGTTTGAAAAAGAGGGTAAGGTTATCGTATCTATGCCGGGTGTGCCTTTTGAAATGAAGAGTGCCATGCTCAATGATATTATTCCTCGCTTGAAAGCTCAGTTTAAGACTTCAGCCATCCTTCATAAAACAGTTCAAGTGCATGGTTATCCAGAATCTGCATTGGCATTGAAAATTGCTGATTGGGAAAATGCTTTGCCTTCAAATATCAAGCTAGCTTATCTACCGAGTGCCGGAATTGTAAAATTGCGTCTCAGTGGGTATTCTAATCTTGGTGATTCGTTGGAGCTTAATGTCAATCATCAATTAGCATTGCTCAGTGAAATCCTGGGTAAATCGATTGTTTGCTATGGTGATGAGTCGATTGAACAATTAATCAGTGAATTACTGCTAAAAAATGGCAAAATCTTATCCACGGCAGAAAGTTGTACGGGTGGAAATATAGCACATTTGTTTACTTCTTTACCAGGGAGTTCGTCATTCTATAAAGGATCTGTCATCGCCTATTCAAATGATGTTAAGTGCGAATTGTTGAAAGTTCCTGAGGATGATTTGGTGATTTTTGGTGCTGTGAGTCAGAAGGTTGTTGAACAGATGGCTGAAGGTGTTTGCCAATTACTGCAAACTGATTATGCTATTGCTACTTCCGGAATTGCAGGTCCTTCAGGAGGGACTGCAGAAAAGCCTGTCGGGACTGTTTGGATTGCAGTGTGTTCTGCCGAAAGAACTGTAAGTCGTGAGTATCATTTTGGTTCTGTGCGTAATTTAAATATACAAAGGGCTTCCTTGGAGGCAATGCTTCTATTTAAAGAAGTTTTTTTGAATTAATGTGCTATTTTTCAATGGATTGTTTTGCTTTTTTTGTAGCCGAATTATTATTATTGAATTTAAAGCAGAAAAAGTTTGTTCA
>CANFFA010000338.1 GCA_947445425.1 Paludibacteraceae bacterium | reverse complement strand
GATTGCAATTTATCAGCTTTATAATGCTTGGGGAATTAGTGATTTTGAAAGTTTTATATATCAAATTGTCTCTTCATTTGGCAATAAAAACCTATTTTCCTCTATATTATTCCTAGCATTACCATTTGTAATAATTTTAGCTTTATTGAAAAAGTCCTGGAGAGTATTTTTAATAATTCTTTTAATAATTACACTTTCACTTTTAGTCCTAATCCAGACGCGTATAGTATTGATTGCGATATTGCTTTCTTCAATAATATTTTATCTAATTGTGAAGCCAAGTTTCGCTAAATCAGTTAAATTGAAAAGGACACTTTATCTATCATTAGCAGTGGGAATTACGGGCTTATTATTGTTTGCATTCACGCATAAAAATGCATATTTCTCTCAGATATCTACCGCAAAGTCTGTATATGAAAGGACTGCAATATGGGATAATTCAGTGCAAATGTCAAAAGATCATTTATGGACTGGAGTTGGTGCAGGAAATTGGCAGGTTTATTTTCCCAAATATGGTTTAGAGAATTTTAAGCCTAAGATACAAAATGGAATAGTTAGTTTTCAGCGCCCACACAATGATTTTCTTTGGGTTTTGTGCGAAACCGGCCTTCTAGGAATCATTTGCTATTTCTTCATATTTATAATTGTATTGCGTTATGCATACAAAATACAACAGCAATTGGAAGGGCTTGAGAGAAATATTTTTGCCTTGATTTTTGCATTTATATTTGGATACATTCTCATCTCCTTTGTCGACTTTCCACTGGAAAGAATTGAGCATCAGCTACTCTTCTATTTATTGTGTTCAATCATAACGGCTAAGTATTTCACTCTTTTTTACGAAGCCCCAATAAATATGAAGCCAATAACTCCCTATTTATTTGGTTTCGGATCTTTCATAATCATACTATTTTCATTAACAGTATCTTCACAAAGATTTATAGGCGAACAACATACAAGGAAAATGTATGAAGCTCAAAATAGTGGCAATTGGAATCTGATGTGCGCTGAAGCTGATCAATCGACCAAGGCTTTTTATACAATGGATCCTATGTCTGTTCCAATCACTTGGTACAAAGGCGTTGCTCTCTTTTCATTAGGCAATGTTGACGGAGCTTTGACTAGTTTTGAAAAAGCGAATGCTATTCACCCTTATAATATTCACGTGATGAATAATATAGGGAGTTGCTATGAAGTACAAAAAAAGCACAAACTTGCCATTAGCTATTATCTTAAAGCATTAAATATCAGTCCAAACTTTGAAGAGGCAAGACTGAATTTAAGTGCTGTCTATTATAATGTAGGGAATTCCCATAAAGCCTTTGAAACGATAGACGCTCTCTCTGGAACAGTTCAAAATCAAGTGAAATACAATACTTACTTAACAGCAATAATGAGATCTATATTGGAAAACACCAAAAATAGGCAAACAAAACTTAAGATTATATCAAAGATAGAAAAGATTCAAAAGTCTGATTCCACAATAAGAGCCGCATATTTCTTGTCAAAATCTAACCATATCGACTTCGAAAAATCAATTATTCAAAACAACTAAAAATGTATTTATGAAAAAAAATCTCATTCTGTTTTTACTTGGACTTCTAGTCCCGTTCACAATGGCACTTGCTGCAAGTATCAAAAGCCTTACTCCTGCGTCTGCCACTCAGGGTCAATCTTTAAATGTTACAATTTGCGGTTCAAAAAACCACTTTAATCAAGCATCAAGCTCTATCAGCATTGTTAAAGGGAGTACAACTATTCAAGCAAACTCATTAAGCTTACAAAATGATAGCGTTGTGTATGCAAATTTTAGCATACCTCAGAGTGCTCCAGCTGGTTTGTATGACTTATTAGTGAACGGAACTATTGATGGTGTACTTACAAAGTTAAATGCATTTACTGTCAATGTTTCTACCAACCCAATCATTAGCTCAATCAGCCCATCCACAGCACAAAAAGGACAAACATTAGATGTTACTATTACTGGCGTTAATACTCATTTTAATCAAGTATCAACTGCTATCAATCTAAATTTCTCAACACCGTTTTACCAAGGTTCTAGCACCACGAACGGTTCGAATATCAGTTCAAATTCGGTAACAAAAATTTCTGATACCTCCATTCAAGCGAGTTTTACAATACCTACATTTGCTGTTGAAGGACTTTATACACCAACTTTATATACGCCAACAGATGGCACTATTTCTTTGGCAAATGGGTTTACAATCAGTGGTACCAGTATGGCACCGTCAATTTCAAATATTAGCCCAACTTCTTCGTGGCAGGGAAAAACATTAACTATCTATATTAGTGGGAATTACACCCATTTTTTAAGTGGGTCAAATACAGTTAGCTTGAGTCAAGGCGGCAGTACCCCTATTCAGGCTACATCGGTTGCCAAATTGAGTGACTCATATATTCAAGCAGAATTTAGCATTCCTTCGAATGCAAATACTGGTTCTTATTCGGTCATGGTTAGCAATAGTTTGGATGGTACACTTACATTGACAGGCGCGTTCACTTTAAATTCAGCAAGCACTCAACCTAGAATTACCAAAATCACCCCCTCTTCCGCCAAACAAGGTGAAAATTTAGATATTACCATTTCAGGCGTTAATTCTGTATTTTCACAAGCCTCGTCCACTGTATATTTTACACAAGGGAGCAGCACAATTACTGGTTTTTCATCTAACTATGTAAACGCTGGCGATACAGTAATGCACGTAAATGTGAGTATCCCTTATGATGCACTTCCTGGTGACTATGACTTTAGTTTGTTCGGATACGCTGGACAGAACCCTGTTTTATTGAAAGGATTTCATGTTTTTGCTGATAGTCTTGGAGATCAAATTGCCCCTACAAGACCTGATACTGTATATTATTATGAAGGACCCACTGCTAACGCAATACAACTATATTGGTCACCTGCTACAGATAATGTGAAAGTTACAGGATATGACGTTTATATAAATGGGTTTTTGTATGGATCAACAGCAGATAAAGAAGCAATTTTAACGGGTGATTTTGGAGGTCAGGTTACCATCCCAGCCCCAACAAACCTGTTAATTGATAGTCTATTGCCTAGTAGTGTATACAGTATAACCGTTCAAGCAAAAGATAAAGCAGGAAATGTGTCTGAGGATAGTAATCCATTAGTTTATACTTCCGTAGACAATATTCCACCTACTGCTCCGACAAATTTACAATTTAGTGCTCCTAGTGCTAATTCGTTTTCCATAAATTGGGATGCTGCAATTGATGAAACAGATACAGATATACCAGAATATCAAGTTTATTTAAATGGTCAATTGTATGCGAGTACAGTAGAAACAAAAGCTGACTTTACAAATTTAAAACCTAGCACAGTATACAGCATTACCGTTAAAGCTGTTGATTATTCAGGTAATATCTCAATTTCGAGTTTACCACTAGTGGTTAACACTAAATACGCACCAGTACAAATCGCCATGGTAGGATTGAGTGCCAGAAATAGAAATCAGGTTATCTGGAAT
>CANFFA010000337.1 GCA_947445425.1 Paludibacteraceae bacterium | reverse complement strand
GTCTATTTCTACTCAAAGATAATCAATATTCAGCTATTAATCAAGCATTTGACCTATAATTTTAAGCGAATGGTAAAATTATTCAACGGTCAAATTAAAGAGGTATATCCTCATATTCAACACGATACTAATTTCCGTTCAGACACTATTTAATTTCCAAGCGTTATTTTTCCATTATTTAAAACCTCAATAATAAGATTTTCTTTTGATCCACGGACATCAATTTTTGCTGTTAATATCAATTTCGATCTCGTTAAACAAGAGAATTGATACTGTTGTTTTTCTAAAATAAAAGGTTGAGACACTTCATTTATTTCCAACACACTTACAAAATTACTACCAATACGAATCGAATCAACAGTTTCAAAATAGTGGTTTTTTATAATAACTGTGTAGCTATCCAACTTCTTTATATCATCATTACTACACGAATAAAAAAACAAACCTAGGACTGTTACTTTAGTATATATCCAGAAAGACCTTATTGTAACCACTTGCTTTATACCAAGATAGTGTTTTGTAATAATTGTTGACATTTATTGAAGTTTTATGAGGTAAAAAAGTTGATAGTCCGTTGCAATTTTTCAATGATAATGTACCTAATACATTTGAAGTATGGTATTCTGCAATAATGGTTTTATCCCAAATACCACCAATACTAGTTTTCAACACTTCATCACCTATTGCCGATGATTCTATCCCAAGAAATTGTTTTAAATCAAATAAAACACCAACTTTTAATCTGTCATATTGTTGTATGCTGTCAATGTTAAGTGTGTTACTGAGCCTATCAATTTGCACCGTTCCTGATTTGCTACAAAGCTCATTGACTACACGTGCAAGCTCATTTAATTCTGATGAATTAATAGCGCAAACCGCTCCGGAGTTCAATATTCCTTTTTGGTTTGAATAATAATTGTAATAACTTTGGGCTATAGATTTTGGATCTAACTCATCTTTAAAAAGTTGTGGAACTATTATATTGTACGGAAAGCCAGAAGAAAGTACTTCAATCGGTGATGCTATGAAATACTTGTTTGAATTCCTAAGCTCATAAGCAACTTCAACAGACGCCATAAAACAAGCATCAAATAAAATAAATTCAAACTTGTAATTATCTAAAACTTCTGCTAAGGATTTAATATCCATTTCTTCGTTTACAGCATACTTTGATTGAGTTTGGAAATCTAAACCAAAAGATTTCTGCCTATTAGATTGGCTAACCGAATCAAAAATATCTCCTCTATTCGAATACAAAGATGTTCCGCTAGGTAACCAAGCACTTCCATGAGACCATAATACAAGCCCCATAGAAGAATAAGTTTTATCCGATGCCAATAAAGCATCAGATAAAACTTTTTTTAATATATTAGCATCAGATGAATTTTGTTCTGGATATGTTTGTACAATTTTAGATGTAACTACATTAGTTGTATCGTGAGATATTTTTAAAAGATATGGATGTGAAGGTAATGTATTTGAAGCTCTATCAATATATACAAATAAATCTCCATTTTCATTTGCCTTAAATCCAAGCTCCATATCATTGATATTTTGAATCGCAAAATAATCCAAATCATTATCAGCAATCATATAAACAAGTACAAATCTAGATTTAGTTATTTTCAGTGTCTCAAGTTCATTTTTACAAGATGTGAAAATTAGAATAAAAGAAATAGAAAAAACAATTTTCAAATAGATTTTTTTACGGCTTGTCATTGTAATACTCATATTTAACATGCGTAATAAATGGAATCTTTTCAGATGAAATGATTGAAGAGCCAGCGGGGATAACTCCATAGTAACTTGGTTTTAAAATATTTTGTCTCGTCTCAGAGTAATATTTTTCTGCTCCATTTGAAATTCTATTTACAGTTATGTTGTCGTTTTTATTTAAATAAGTTATCGTTAGGACAGTATCAACACTATTCCTATATTCTGCTTGATAGAGTGATAAAATATTTTCAATACTCCAAGCACTGTTAACAATTAAATTTCCACTACGGTTGTTTTCGAAAAATAATGTATCAATACCATTAAATCCATAATACTCTTTACCGTTCTTTGAATAAATAGCATCTTTATGAATCTTATATAAATTAGTTTTTGGTTTTAAATTAGGAAATAAAAGATATTTAACGGGTGTTCCATTGTAGAACACTTCAGGTAATAAATCCGTAGTAATCGATGTCGGTGGTGTCTTGTGACTATCTCCGACTTCAGTATATGGCCCTGAAAATAATTTATCCAAGTCATATGTTTTTAAATCATGATTGCCAACTATAAAATATTGAATAGGTTTTAAACTGTGATTTATAATCTTCATAAAATGCGAACCATTGTCCAAATAGCTTATATGAGCAACTCTACCTATAGGCATAATTGTCGTTTTACTCATTGAACCTGTTATTTTTTTTACTAAAGAGTCAAAAATGACATTAGTATATCCTCCTCCAATTATGGCAGGTAATTTCACCCATCTGTGAGAAATTACATTAGAATTGTTTGTGGAAGCCTCACTGAAAAACACTTCAACATAAGCAGTATCTGATTGCTCTCCAACTAATCCTATGTAATTAAATGGATATTTTTCTGTAAAAGTATTTATTTTTTCAATTTCGACTTTTGTTCCGCAAGAAAGTAACAATCCAAATGCCAATATGCTGATTATAAATTTCATTTGTTTTTAATTAAAGTGAATTTTAAAGTAGTAAAGCATTAGCTTTAACCAATGCTTTACCAGATATTTTAAAAGTGAAATAAACGCACATAAGCAATAAACCATGGTGCTTGCCACCAATACTCCGAATTTGATGTTATTGCTCCGTTATCATTTATCGCATACCAATAATTTTTCCAAGCATACGTACCAGTCGTTTTTGTCCCGTATGCAACAATCCAATGCCCTTGACCTGATGTGATTATAGCAATGATAATAGGTCTGTTAAAGTTGCGAATATAGTAATATCCATCATATTGTCCAAATTGAAATACAGGGTCTACCCACATACCATAAGGTATCATTGATAGATTCATCTCACTTGGAAACATTGGTTTTTGATCAGTAGCTACAGAGAAAATATAATTTGCTCCAAGTAAACCTATAGTTCCAGCAAAGGATTCAAAATGACTATATTTATTTCCTCCAAATCGAGTATTATAAATCCAATTTAATGCCCATGGTCCACACCATCCTCCTTTAGCAAAATTAAGATTGTTCTTGTAATTATCCATTGTTTTTGGAGGGTCATTTTTAAAATCGAACAATCTGCTTATAAAGCCCCAGCCCTTAGATGATTTAGAAGTTATTTCAGTATCTGTTAAGGCCATAATAGAATCTGAATACTGATCTATAGCATTCCAATATAATTTCCGATTGTTTTTCTCGGTAATTAATAATTGTCTTAAAGTTTCTATCTTGACTTCCACTGGAATTGAATCTGCTAAGATCAGACTATCCTTGTGGCTGTTGTCTGGTAACGAATTAATTGATAGTTTTGTGAATTTATCAATTATTCTCAACGTGT